>JALVHX010000175.1 GCA_027028805.1 Desulfurococcales archaeon
CTTCTGTACCGGTAACAACGGAAAAGAATTGGAAGAGCTGAGAAAGATGGGCGTAAAAGCCAAGCTTTTCCGTAACAACGGAAAAGAATTGGAAGTCTCGTCATAGCAGACCAGCGCATTGCACCAGTCTGGTTCCTCCCTGTAACAACGGAAAAGAATTGGAAGCTTCCTTGGGTATTAGTCTCAGTATTGAGGAGTCCCTGTCGTAACAACGGAAAAGAATTGGAAGCCTCGAGCAGGATCCTGTAGGCGATGAGGTCTCGCTTGTAACAACGGAAAAGAATTGGAAGCGACCTGATGGAGAGATTCGAGAAGGAGCTCCGGGAGATCAGGTAACAACGGAAAAGAATTGGAAGTAGTGTTTGTTGCTCCTGACCCCATGCTGATGAACAGCGAGTGTAACAACGGAAAAGAATTGGAAGCGATAAGAGACGGTATGGGCGGGAGATTATCGAGTATATTGAGGGTAACAACGGAAAAGAATTGGAAGTATGGTATCTATCACCATCATCATAGTATGATATAGATGTTAGGTAACAACGGAAAAGAATTGGAAGCTACAGGTATTAATAAGTTGTTAACTTTTTCAACGCATACGTAACAATGGAAAAGAATTGGAAGAATTATAACTGTTATATCAGGGATATTGATGACTATAGGGTGTAACAACGGAAAAGAATTGGAAGCGAACTGGGGGAACTGGGGTGTCAGCCCTGTGGCTGGGAATCTGCGTAACAACGAAAAAGAATTGGAAGCCTGGCACCTGAGGAGATGTAGTAATGGGAAAGTATTGGATGTGGGGGTTGGTGTTTTTTGATTTGGTTGTGTGTTGTGTGATAGTTGTTTGATGGGTATTTTTTGGTTGTATGGTTGGGTTGTGGTTGTTTGTTGTTTTTATTGTTTTTTGGGTACTGTGATTTTTACCATGTTTTTGTCTTCTATTTTTTCTATGTTTATTTTTTGTGGGTCTGTGTTTTCGGGTAGTAGTATTTCTGTTTTGTATTTGTGGAATTTTGTTGTTCCGTAGGCGCTCCATGTTGGGAATGTTATTGTTTTTCTTAGTGTGCATTGTATGCGGAGTCTTCTTCCTTTTACTTCTATGGAGAGGCTTTTGAGGTCTGCTAGGGGTAGGTCTATTATTATCTCGTATCTATCGGGGTGTTCCTGCATCGTTATAAGCGGTTCTATTGATCCATCGGTGCTCCACATCGGCTTTGGGCCGAAGAACTCCTCCTCTATCTCGCGCACCAGCTCCTCCATCTCCCTCCTAACCCTCTTAAAGAACTCCTCGAGGCCCACCGCTACGCCACCTCCCTGCGCGCCCCATGGCTCCCCTACGCGGCCCCTAGATATACATCATGGGCATATGCATCTCGTAGCGCTTCTGCATCTCCGCCATACTCTTCGTGGTCTGCTTCATCAGCTCCCTAGCCTGTATCTTCAGCATCTCCGCCTCCTCCAACAGCTTGCCCACATCGATCTCTATCCCCGTCAGCCTCGACAAAACCCTGAGAGCCTCCGCGGAAGACTCGGGATCCGGGAACTGGAGAAAAGACTCCACCAATATAACGATATTATCCAAGCCACGCCTCCTAGCCTCCTTCAATATAACAGCATAAGGCCCAACAATAAAGCCCTCATCAAACCTCTTCAAACCAAGCTCCTCCATAACCCTCCCAGCACCACTAGTAGAGGAAACCCAGAACACACGAGGCCTCTTAATCTCCATCCTATTAGGAACAGCAATACCCGACAAAGACACTATATAGGAGAAACCAAGCCTAGAAGCAAGCTCCACAACAGCCCTAGACACAGGATAAACAGCCGCCGCCGGAAGAGGCGCCTCCGAGACAAGCACAACCATACGGCCAGAATTATTAACATATAGCTGAAACGGGCTCAACGGCACACCCCTATGAACAACAGAGAGAGGAGGAAGAACACCACTAGCATCAATCTCCCCCACAAGCCTCATATTAAGACGAACACTCGCATACTTAGCCGCAATAGCCCCCACAAGCCCAGCATCGGGGAGACCAAGCACCAGAAAAGAAGGCTCAGCCAACACAGGCCGCTCAAACAAATACACGCCAACACCATCAACACTAAAACTCTCAACAACACCCACAACACAACACCCCCGAGAAAACACCGGCAACAATACTAACAATAATATACCGGCAACCATACTATAAAACAATACACGGCTCAACCAATAAACTCCAACAAACTCCTCTGACCACCCGCTAGATCAGGGCGCACACGCGCAACAGTCCCCCAAGACCTCCTAACAATATAGGCGGAGCCCCTGAAACCCCTCAGCCACCCAACAGTCCTGGGATCAGAGGGATAACCACTACCAATCTCCCCGAAAAGCCTCGACAACCCCCAAACCATGTCATCCCTAAGAACCTTAGCAACAATACTCGCAGCCGCAACCTCAACATACCTCGCATCAGCACCCTCCTCCACAACAACCTCCACATCACCAACAACACCCCGCACAACACCCCTAATAGCCTCGACACGGCCCCCAACCATATCCACAACAACCCTCAAAACCCTGGCATCCCCGGGCAGGGCCCTGAGAAGAACACCGATATACTCAACAGTCAAATCATTAAGATTAAACCTATCAATCAACGGGGGAGAAACATAGGCCGAGGCAACAACACTGCTACGAGAAACAATCAACGGGAAAAGCCGCCTCCTCCCAGCCCTACCCAGAGACTTGCTATCACGCACACCAAGCCCCGCAAGCTCACCCAGAACCCCGGGAGAAAAAGCCGCCAAAGCAACAACCATGTCGCCGACAACAGGGCCCCGGCCAGCCTCATCAACACCCACAACTAGAGATAAACCCTCAGCCACGCCATAACACCACCCATCTCCTCGACAACACGCTCCGGAGAAACACTGTTCCGGGACCTATCACGAAAAGCCTCAACCACAACATACCTAGGAGAAACACTCCTAAGAACCTTCAAAACAGCCTTATAGTCGAGATCACCCTGCCCCAATACGATATGCTCACGATTACCCCTAAACACCACGTCATGCAGATGCACAACCCCCACCTCAACACCCCCAAGCCTACCTATAAAGCCGCGGAGAAAATCAACAAAACCACCCCCGAAACCCCTCCTGAAAAACCGGTTAAAAGCCACGGCCAGATGCCCAACATCCAGGCAAACACCAACCCTGCCGCGGAAAGGCGAGACAATACGGAGAAACACGTCGACAAGCGCCGAGGGGCCGCCCGACAAGTTCTCAACAAACAACCCCGTCCCAGGAAGCTCCTCCGAGACAAAATCATAGAGCTCCCCTATACTCCTCCTCCCAGCCTCAACAACATCATCAACGACACCCGGGAGCTCAAGCTTCTGAGCAGTAGACACGTGCACAACAATATACCGGGGCACAACACGCGCCACCGCCTCCCTCAGAGACTCCACGAGAACACCCACACCCGCCTCCCGGACACCCTCATACGGAGACGCCAGGTGAATATCCCTCCACGGCGCATGAAGCCCAACCACGAAGCCATGCTCCTCCGCGGACCCCGCGATCGCCTCGAACACGTCGACGCCCCTGGCAAACCAGGGATAATCAATATCGATCTCCACCAAGCCATACCCGCTCCTAGAAAGCAGGGAGAAAAGATCACTGAGAGAACCAGCCTCCTCCAACGTATTATACCACAAAGCCAGCCCATACACCGCCATACCCCTAAAAACCCCCCAGAACCCTTCTCAAACCATCACCATCAACACGTGCACCAAGCACAAGCTCGCCGCCCAAACTATACGAGTAAACACCCCCGCCCACACGCCTCTCATGAATAAAAGCGATCCCGCCCAGCCGCTCATCAACCACACGATAAAACACCACAACCCGGGGCCAGAGATCAACATAGAGCCCGAGAAGCCTAGCCTCCCAGTCCCCCCGCATAACAAGCCTATGGAAAACAACCCTGCCAGAACGCGCCAAACCAGCCAAACGAGGCCCCACAACCCTCAACACACCGGGCTCAGCCACAACATGCACTGGGCCGCCAGCATCCCCGAGGAAACCCTCGAGCCCACCATGCCTCCCCACAAACACCAACACGCCGCCTGACAAGACAACACCCCTTCCACAACCCCAAGACACAACGCCACACGAATACACTAGAAAAACACATCACCCCTAATACCGTTTACCCAGAACCCGGCCCCCCGGGAGACTCCACGATACTTTTATTTATTCAAACAATTCAATGATCAAATAGCGCCAACGTGATCACGGCGGCCAGCCGAGAAAGACAGCGGCGGGAGAGAGTGGTAGGCCATGGTCCTCCCCAGAAAACTCGCGGCGATCCTCGAGGAACACGAGCTAGAGGTAAAGAAGGGCAGAGAGAGAATAGTGGGCAAGCACCCGAGACTACCCATAGTACTAGACATACTCGAGCTCGAAGACAAGAAGACGGTGATAACCCTCCAGCCACTAGACGATCTAAGAGAAGCACTAGAAGAAGCACTGGAAAACGACGAGGACATAGACACGCTAATAGACGACGTCCTATCAGAGCTGCGGGACATAGCGCTGGAGGCAAAGAAGCTCCTGGAAGAAAAAGGATACACAGTAGAACTAGAGCTCATAGAGGGAGAAAACGATATACGGGAAATACTCGACGAGGTCAAAGAACTACACGAGACATACGCGGAAGAAGCATCAGAGTACTATGAGGAAGAATAAAAACACGGCCCCGCGCCGCCGAAGACTTCTCCAGCAGAGATAGCATCCTATATATTCCATCCACGAGAATACATATTACTCGCCTCATCCCCCCGGAAACGGGGCACCAGCCTCCTATACAGGAGAGCACCCGGATCACGTATCCCCCGGCCCAACCATGTAGGGAAGCCGGGGAGAGCGTCCGGGAGGTGGACACGATGGGCAGGCTCTTCGGCACAGACGGTGTGAGAGGAGTCCTCAACAAGGAGCTGACACCCGAGCTCGCGCTCAGGCTGGGGCTCGCCATAGGCTCCTTCTTCCAGGAGGGATCAAGGATACTTCTAGGCCGCGACGCGAGGAGCGGCGGAGACATGTTGGCGAGAATAGTGGCCGGCGCGCTGACGGCGGCCGGCGTGAGAGTCTACGACGCGGGCCTGACCCCGACACCGGCCCTCCAGTACATAGTGAAGAACGACGGGTTCGACGGCGGGGTCATGATAACGGCCAGCCACAACCCTAGAGAATACAACGGCATAAAAGTGATCGCGGCGGACGGGATCGAGATACCCAGGGACAAGGAGAGGGAGATAGAGGAGATATTCTTCCAGCAGAGATACAGGAGGGTTGACTGGAGAAGCCTCAGCCACGAGACAAGGCCCTATCCCGGGGTAAACGAGAAATACGTATACGCTGTGATCAGCCACGTCGACAAAGAGCTAATATCGAGACGGGGCTTCAAGGTCCTAATAGACCCCGCGAACAGCGTAGGAGCCCTCACATCCCCATGGGTGGCCAAGCTCCTCGGCGCAAAACCAATCACACTCAACGGCCACCTAGACCCATGGTTCCCCGGGAGAAACCCCGAGCCAACACCAGACACGCTCACAGACACGGCCAAGGCCGTCAAGGCCCTGGGAGCGGACCTCGGCATAGCCCACGACGGGGACGCGGATAGAGCGATCATAATAGACGACATGGGCCGCGTCCAGTGGGGAGACAGGACCGCGGCGCTCCTAACAAGGTTCCTCGCCGAGAAACACCCCGACCTACCCCGCAGAGTCTACACAGCGATATCTTCCAGCATAGTCGTAGAGGAGGTTCTCCGCGAACACGGCATAAAGGTTGTATGGATGAAGGTCGGAAGCGTAGACATATCGAGAAGGCTTGCGGCGGAGGGAGGGCTAGCCGGCTTCGAGGAAAACGGCGGCTTCATGTACCCACTCCACCACCCGGTACGCGACGGCGCGATGACGCTCGCCCTCATGCTACAGCTCATGGCGGAGGAGAAGACGCCCCTCTCCCAGCTATACGACCAGCTCCCCCAGTACCACCTGATAAAGACAAAGATACCAATGACACGCGACAAGGCATTAAAGGTCGTGGAGAAGGTCAAAGAAGCCTTCAGGGGCGCGGGAGAAATGATAACGATAGACGGCGTCAGAGTGAACGCGGAGGACTACTGGTTCCTAGTCCGCCCAAGCGGCACAGAGCCCCTGCTGAGAATAATGCTCGAGGCAAAGACCAGGGAGAAGGCCGAGGCGCTGCTCGCAAAGATAAAGTCTATAGCAGAAGAGGTGCTCAGAGAGTGAAATACTGGGCCCTAGACCTGCTGAGATGCCCATCCTGCAAACACTACCCCCTAAAAATAATAGTTTTCCAACAACACGAGATAGAAGCACCGGTTATAAGATACGAGAAACCAGTATGCAGGAAACACTGCGGCTACCTGGGAAAACCCGTGAAACAAGGCGAGAACTATCCATGCGAGAAATGCCTCCGCATAGAAATAGATGAGGGAATAATCTACTGCCCAGTATGCCTCCACTGGTACCCCATAAGAAACGGCATACTCGTAATGATGCCCGACAAGAAGAGAAACAAGCAGCGCGACATAGAGTTCCTAATCAAACACAGAGACAAGATACCGCCGGAAATACTCGAGAAAGGAAAACCATACAACCTCTCAGAGACGCCGGGACAGTAAAAAGAAAACACGCTGCCCGAGACACCGGCTCCTTCTTGGAAAATATAATAGGAGTAAACACATCATAATCTAACCCATACACAGGCAACGGTGAAAACCATGAGCGAAATATCCCTCCCCAACCTCGACGCCTGGGTCAAGAAGCAGAAAGAGGTTCTCGAGAGCTTCAAGAAAGCGGGAGAAAACATAGAAGAACTAGACAGGCTCGACCTAGTCGTCCTCAACAGAGCCGCGTTCCAGCACATGGCTAAGACCATAACAGCCTTCGACCAATGGCTACAGGAGCCCTTCGTCATAAGCCACATGCCCCGGGAAATGCTCGTAGACGTATGGGTCACCGTGAGAGAAATACTGTTCAAGCTCCTCGAACTAGACATAAGACACACAAGCCAGTTCAAGGAACACGTAGAAAAACTAGCCGCAGAAGGAAAACTCAACCCAATACTCTCCCCCGGAAAAGAAGAGACAAGAAGAAGAATCAGCATACAGACATCAATATAGACACACAGGCCGGCCGGCCTCAACAACAGAGAGACCAAATCATTTCTCAAAAACCCTGGCATGGAACAAGACAGGGCACGGGAAACAAGACCATACACAACCACGCCTCATACAGCCCTATGCAACGCGGCGGCGCAGACACTGTTCCCGTAGAGAACACGGGGGTAGAAGCGCTATCCCTATAATTATCGATTATAGAATTGCATTAATGATCCTATCGTTTCCGTCTCTAAGGTGTTTTTAGGCAAAGAACCCTGTTATGAAATAATATTCTCTAAATCATTGCCCTATGCCCGGAGGAAAATATACTGATATAGGGTGAATAAAAAGAGTTAATAAAAGCATAAAATAGTATAGAGGAACGATATATGTATCCCCATCGTGTGGTGCGGGGGCCCTCGACGCGTTCTAGAAGAATCTGCGCCTCCGCCTCGGCCTCCTGAGGCTTAGCTCAACCTCCGTGTCTATTGGCGTGACTTTCACGCGGAGCTCCTCGACGAGCTTCTTTATCTTATCCTTCTCCTCATCGCTTATTATTGGTAGAACGTGTTTCTCCAGGAACTCCTTGCCCTGGCTGGTTAAAACGATCTTTTTCCTGGGATTGGTCTCGGTGAGGCCTACATAGAGGAGGGCTACGAGATCGTTGTGTAGTTCTCGGCTGCTAGGGGTCTGGCCGAGCATGACGAAGCTATAGCCGAGGTCGTAGCCGGCCTCCTTCATATAGTATATAAGGTATTTCAACGCCTTCTCGGATAACCCGCCGGATTCATTGATAACGTATAACAGCTTCAGTTTCCTCGGATCCTTCTTTATATCCTCTATCGTTATAACGGGCCTGGAGATTATTTTCAGCTCCTTCGTCTTGCCGGCAGGCTTCGACACAGCTATGCACCCTAAACAAATAATTTATGCGGAGGCCTTCTTAAAGCTCTTTACCTCATCCAACAACTTGCGGAGAGCAGCGTCCCTCATAAAACCGGACATTATGAGCAGAGATAATCTATAGCTAAGATACTCTCTCCCAGCCTCCCCGTAGAGCTCCCTGTAGGCCTCCAGAAGCTCCCCATAAATATCCTTATCCTGCGAACCCCTATCCGAGGCCTCGCCCATGGGGGATGGTGTGAGAAGCATTGACATGAAATCATTTATCTTCCTAGCAGTCTTCTCGCTGCCAGCGCTCCTAGCCACGTGTATATAGCTTATAGAGAGTATTGTTGAGACCATATAGAAGGTTATGAGCAGCGTGGCGGCGCTCATCTCCGCGGCCCCGGGAGCCGATGAGGCCGCGAGGAGGGCCGAGTACATGGCTATAATGCCTGCGACAGCCCCGAGTATGCTCCCCGCCCAGAGGCTACGCGTCATCAGGAGAAACGATGCTGCGGCCAACACGGCGGCAGCCGCGGCCTCCGGCAGCCCCGACGCCCCTATCGCGAGCACCTGGTAGGCTACGCCAGCCACTATTATGGCCGGGGGCATCGAGGCTATCAGTAGAACCCTCCTCCTCTCCCCGCGGCAGACGCGCTCATACTCCTCAACAGCCTCCTCGAGGCCCCGGAGCATGCTCCTCAGATCCTCTGGGCCAGCCCTACCCTCCGAGAAAGCCGCATAGGTCTCGCGTAGTATATTAAACCTGTACACGAGCTTCTCAACCGCGCCGCCATACCTCCTGGTGGGCAGGGGAGGCGGCTGTATACCCCGGAGACGCTCCAGTAGATCACCCAGTCTTACACGCAGGTTCTCGTCAACCACACCGCTTATCTCCCGCAGAAAACCCTCAAGCTCCCCCACGATCCTCTCATGGATAACCCTGCCCGGCGACGACAAGGCCGCATCATGCCCCCAGAAACATCACCTAGAGAGCATATATAGGGGAGATAATAAAGGGTATCCACGACAGGCCATGATGAGGTCAGAGGAGAAGAGGCCCCTAAGGGGCGGGGGCCCATGACGCTCTTCAGCGGCAACTGAGCCCTCCCCCTAAACAGCTTGGAGAGGCAAGCAATTTTATTCCGCGTAAAGAAATATCGATTAAGCCAAGACAACGCCTTATCCCGGATAACCAATAAAGCCTCCTCGAGGAGAACACGTGCATCACCACTGGGGGAGGTGGCTGGGCGTGAGCGGCGAGGGGAGATTCATAGTAGAGGTCTTCAGGAGAATAGGGGCCCATAGCCATATAAGAGGGCTAGGCCTCGACGAGAAGGGGCGCGCAAAGCCCGTGGGAGACGGGCTCGTAGGCCAGAGGGAGGCGCGCGAAGCGGCCGGCATAGTTGTCAAGATGATAAGGGAGGGG
>JALVHX010000176.1 GCA_027028805.1 Desulfurococcales archaeon
GGAACCGTGTGCGCCGCATAAATGCTTCCCCCACCACCCTGCCTGCATCGTCGCCCAGGCTCTCGAGCACCAGCCATATGAAGCCGAGGCTGTGGGACTCGAAGGCTGTATGGAAGTCTTGTCTACACGCGTGGCGGCGCCTGTCCATTGAGCTGTAGTAGCAGAGTGAGCCGTCCCCCATTATCTCGCTCACAGTATGCTTAACCGCCTCCAGGGCCAGGCCGCGGTACTCCTCGTCCCCGGTAGCCATGTAGCCTATCAGGAGGTGCTCGGCGGCCATGAGGTTGGCGTTGTGGACGAGCATATCGTCTATGGGTGTGTAGCTTAGGCAGACCCCGGTCTCTCCACGGAACCTCTTGAGATCCCTGGCGTAGAACAACGGGACGCCCATGTAGAGCTCGAGGGCCTTCTCCAGCCCCGCGGCCATGTATGCGTCCAGGAGGCCGTGTCCAACTATAGCGGTGGTTGTTGCCGCGGGCGTCCAGGCCGGTATGTAGCGGTGGGTGTACCAGTGGAAGGGGCTCCCCCACCCGGTGCCCCTGTAGCCCCTAGCCCTATACCTGTCCAGCTCATCCACAAGCCTCTCCAGGCACCTTCTCCAGCCCCGGGGAGCGGCGCCTATGTAGGCTAGCCTCGAGACAGCCTGGAGGACTAGGCCGGCGGCCATAGGGTTAAACCTGCGGCTCATAAAGGGGTCGAGCAGGTTGAGTAGCATCACGTAGTCATATATTCTCCTGAGAACGCCGCGGACCGGGGAGAAGCGGGCGGAGCGGAGAGCCCTGTCAATGATCTCGCGCACCTGGTAGGGGTCAACCCCGTATCCGCACAGCCTGGAGACGTGGCTGTACAGCATAAGGGTCTTCTCTAGTAGGATGGAGCCGTCCACGCGCCAGGCACCCCGTGGCATGCTGGTTAACCCGTGGCTCCCGCCTGCTACATGTATAGTATCCTCTAACCCATCTCCTCGGGCCCCGAGAACGGGGTGTTGTTTGCCGCGGTTGCCGGGTTTGGATAAAAATAGTATCGGTGATATATGTGAAACAATTATTTTTCCCGGGAAGCGGTGTATGCGGTGGTTTACGCCTACTCGTTGCTCCTCCTGATCCTTGAGGCTATGTATCCTGTGGCGGCGAGCGCCGCCATGCCCATCGCTACCGGCACTAGCAGTGACTCGTGTATCGGCGCCGGTATGTCTTCTCCTAGGGCGCCGACAACGAGCTCTAGGTCGGTGTTGTTGGTTGTGGGCCTATAGGACATTGAGACCAGGATCGCGAATCCACCGTTCTCGTCGGCCGCTATGCTGTAGGGCGTGTTCCCTGTCTCCGGGTTGTCCTCTATAACGCTGTATCCCTGGGCTAGGAGGCCGTCAGGCCTTATGCTCGTCGCTATCGCCTCGTATTTCTCTGCCTCGCCCATCGCGGCCCACGCTGTTATGAAGAGGTTGCGGGCCGGGCTGTAGCTGGCTTTGACGAAGCCCTCCCTGCTGTCGCTTGTACCCATCTCACTGCTCAGCATGACCTCTGTCGTGGATGGCTGTCCATCGCTCATGGTTATCAGCACGGCCTTCGCGTCTCCCGCGGCGTCGCTACTGGTGTCGCGGTAGACTACTAGTGCTTTTCCGCCGCCGGCAACGGCCTGCGGGTGGTCGCCTGGGCCCAGGGATATGGTGTCGACGACCTCGAGGGTCTGCTCATTGATTATCGCCACATAGGCTACCTGGCCGTTGGATGTATACGCGGTGAACGGGACTATGAAGTAGCCGTCGAGGTATGCTCCCTGTATTGGTTGCATGACCCTGCTCTTCCTGCCCGTGACCGGGTTGTATATGTTGAAGTTGTATCCAGGCGTCTCGTTTCCGTCGAGGCTCGTGTAGACCTCTATATCGGTCATTGTCCCGTCGCTTGTTATGTATTCTCCATATAGATCCCTCTGGCCGTACTGCTCATAGTTGTATAGCAGTAGGAACCCGTTCTGCCCGCCGATCAGGGTGAACGCGGCGTAGTAGTAGTCGTGGCCTATGGGTATGAAGCTTGTCTCGGCCACCTGGTTACCCGTGGAGTCGTAGAGCTTTACATAGATGTTGTTCTCGGAGCTGTCAAAGTATGCTACCGCGAACATGTCTAGGCCGGGCGAGTAGGCTGTGGCGACATACTCCTGGTAGCCCTCCGCGTTCACCACTGTTCCCTGGCTCAGTATGTTGCCGGTGGCCACGTCTATTAGCGCGTAGTATATGTCTCTCCTGAACGTCGTGTCAACCCACTGGTCATAGGCTATGAATATCTTCCCGTTGCCCGCGGAGGCGTGATACATTATCACGACATCCTGGTCGTTGATGGTGACCGTTCTCTCCAGGGAGCCGCTCGGCGATACCTGGGCTAGATACAGGTCTCCCTCAGCATACCTATCGTTGGATATCAGGAGATAGGGCACGTTATAGTAGCCTCCGCAATAGATCACGCCTGGCTCGAAGACCACTGAGGGATAGCTCGGGTTGTTGTCGATGACAACCTTGTTGAAAGCCGCGACACCTATCTCGTCGGCCACAGCCATGGGGGCTACAGCCGCTAGAAACAGAGCCGTGAACGCTATGTATATAAACAGGCTTTTCATGGCCCTCATCACCCTTATTGATGCATCTATGGCTTGTTATTTATAAATCCTAGCATTTAATACATGGCGTGGAACCAACGGGGGCCTCTGAGGGACTCGTGGGGATGGGCCGGGACTACTCCTATGCGTCGACGCTGGCCGCGGCCGCGGTGCTTGTGGCTCTCTTCCTCTACCCAGCCCTCAACGGCCTCATGGATCTTTTTCTCGGCGACCCCTTGTCGGCTGTCGCCGCTGTGCTCTCCAAGCCATATATCCATAGAAGCCTCGTCTTCACGGTGACGCAGGCGCTGGTCAGTAGCCTGTTGGCCACGCTTATAGGTGGGGTGGCGGGGTTTCTCCTCGCAATAGAGGAGTATCCGGGCGGCAGGCTTATCCGTGTGCTCAGCATAATACCCTTCATGTCTCCCCCCCATCGTCGTGGCCTCGGGGTTCCTGGGGCTATACGGCGAGGGCGGCGTCTTATCCATGGCGGCGGGCCGCGTCGTTCTACCGAAGGGCTTCTGGGCCGTTGTGGCGGCCCATGTCTACTATAATATACCGTTGTCGATGATGCTCGTCTACGGCTCCCTGGCCGGTATCCCGAGGGAGGAGCTCGAGGCCCTCAGGATATATGGTGGAGGGGGAACGGTGTTCTATAGGGCCCTGCTACGCGTGATAGCCCCCTACCTCTACCCGGCGCTCG
>JALVHX010000177.1 GCA_027028805.1 Desulfurococcales archaeon
GTTCCCCACGTATCTCGACCCTAAGCCTCTCCGGAGCATATTTCTCCACCCACCGCCGCGCCCTCGGCAGAAGCTCCTTTATCCTCTCGAGGCCATAGATGCTGGGCTTCTCGGGGAGAAGGCCTATGTGCTGGAGCCTCCTCAGCCCCTCCGTGAACCAGAGCTCTCTCGGCACTATCTGGACGAGTATCGCTAGGTGCGTATAGGGGACCTGCTCCGGCATCTCCGGAGGCGGCTCTCCACGGGTATAGCTGAGCTCGTAGCTCCTCTTGAGGACAACATCCTCCTCGGGATCAATCGACTCGGCGCCATAATAGATCCTCTCAGCCTGATAATACTGGTCATAGTAGAGGGGGATCTCGTGCATCCCTATATAGATCTTCCTCATAGGCGGAACCTTTAGATAGAGGAACCTGAGAACCTCCGGGTGAGCCACCTCCAGCCACTCCCTCGGCGTAACCCCGACGAAGTCACTGCTACCCATATCCATTCTCCGCCCATCACTGGTCTTCAAGCCAACCCACTCATAGGCAACACCCTCCGGCGGCGTTAACCCGAACACGTTTCGCGCGAGATCATTACAGCTGTCCCTGCTACCCCCGGGCGTCGCGTGATCCTTCCCATAGGGCTCGAAGTCCACTCCCAGGCTCCACCAGACACCCACCCACTCGATCCTCCAGTTAAGCTTCCCATCACTGATATCCGCGGCATCCTCGTATCCACAGCTCCTACACCTATACCAGACATGATCCATGTCGAGGATCAACGTGGCCTCGGTCGAGTCTATCCTGCCGCACCGGCCGCACCTGGGCTCGAAGGGGATCCATGTATCAGGGTAGGGCCTCCTGCCCCGATACTTGTTTATAACCCTCCTAACCTCTCCGCGGCGCTGGAAAACCATGTGTATGAACTCCCGCATCCTCCCCCTATAGAGCTCGGTCGTCGTAACCTGTCTAACAACCCCCCTCGTGAACTCCCCTATATAGGGGCCGAAGTCGCTCCAGTAGTGCTCGACCCAGTTGCTGTGGCAACCATGGGGATCAGGTACATTGATCAACGGCCACCCCCTATACTTCTCAGCCTCCCCCGGGTCACTGAACTGCTCGAGCTGAGGCCTCTTACCCTTCCACGCGTCCTGGGTATACAGCGTGATATACTGCTCCACGACATAGCCCCTCTCCCTCAAGACGCTTGCAACAGCGTCAACCAAGATGATCTCGCCGCGAAGCCTCCCGATATGCTGGAGACCCGAAACCGAGAGCCCCCCGTTGAAGACCAGCCTCCTCTTACCCCTCTCCCGGAACACCCTGTCAAGCCTATCAGCCAGCTCGTCAACCCAGTGCCTAGCCATATAACACCACATCCCCGCCGAGAACCATTCATAGCCTAGACGAGGCGAGGCGCCGCATCATAGAGGCTAAACACCATGCGTGGATAATAAAGGATTATTGTCTCATTCATGGAGAAACATCTCCGCCACGCTTTTAAGGAAGACTTTTATACCAAGCATTCAATCCTTTATTACGCCATACCAAACCTTGAAGGTGGAAGATTATGTATAAAAGGTTTGGTATGCTTACACTAATTCTCGTCATCCTTACAATATTATCCATAACCCCGATATCCTCCCTTGCAACGCCCACGGGGAAGCGGCCAGACTACTACATTTTATGGAGAAGCATGTACAGAGACCATAATGCCACGTTAGAGTTCCTAACCAAGTATATCGATAGATCAAGCCCCAGCCATGACCCATTAATGGAGCGGTATTTCTGGCAACACGTGGTAGCCGATGAATGGTTCAACGGGTACTATGCATGGATTGTTTTCCGAGAACTCGTGCCCCGGGACAGCGACTTCTACATAGTCTTCTTCAACAACATTATATCAGGCGGCTACAAGCGCTACGTGCTCGGCGATTCATCCATCGACCCCATAGTTGATAGAGAGGGGTTCGCCAAGCTGTTCCGCATCCTCTTCACAAAGCTCGTGGCCATGGATTACCCCGACGGATACTATTACCGGGAGGTAGCGGAGCTGGCCCGCCACAATATATGGGGATACGCGGAGATCACCAGGGCCGCCGAGACCATTTATCCCTGGCTAAACCTAGAGCATGCTCCGATAAGCAACACGTACCCCGGCGGAGCCCGTGGAGCCGAGCCAGTCCCCGCAACCAGCCCCGGCGAGCCCGGGGCGCCGAGCCCGCTCAGCAACGGGGGCGGCATGCTGAGGCTAAACATAACCGATCCCTCGGGCAGGCCGCTCAACGGGATAGTGGAGGTTTACCCCAGAGGCTGTAGCGGCGGCTACGGCGGCGGAAACATCCCGTGGGACAGGAACTATACTCAGCGAATAGTAGTATCCATCAACACCCAGTACAGCCGCACAGGCTTCCCCATACCGCTCAGAATAGACTTCGCGGAACTAGGCGCCCAGGCCCACGTAGACCCCTCCGATATGAGGATTTACCAGTACTACCCCGACACGGGGAGCCTCGTCGAGACAAGGTATAGCGCCGTCGAGGTAGACTACAACGTGTTCTGGATAACAGTGGAGGCTAACACGACGAGCGGCTCCCAGTCGGTGATCGTGATATATTATCATGGAGGAGGAAGCTATTCCCCCGGAACAGTATACGGCGACTACCCCGTGTTCTTCCCAACACCCCTCTCCGGGGGCCAGCTGGAGCAGGTCAACCTCCAGTTCGACAAGGAGGTTCCATCGGGGAGCAACTATGGCTCAAACTACTATGTGCTCCTCATGGCGCCCCGCGGCACCGTTTTCCCGGACAGCGACACAGGCACGGGTGAGGGGCGTTTCCTCGGAGACAACGACTATTATGCATCAAGCATCCCGTTCCCCTTCGCGTTCAGCACCCTCTATATAGGGAGCAACGGCCAGGTGTCCCCGGTAAACAACTACTATGTAATAGCAAACCCCTATGACTCGAGAAGCAACCTCGCCAGCCTCCCCCTGCTCGCAGTCCACTGGGATGACCTGAAGGACTACACCGGGTACACTGTCTACGAGACAACAGGCGTCCTCCACGGGCTACAGTATAAGACATGGTACTGGGAGACAGGGTACCCCTCCGGATACGATGGCCAGGCACGGTTCAGGCTATACCTTCTCCAGGACGGGAGCTTCGCGATACACACATACAGCTTCGTGGCCGGCGCCTCAGGGGGCTTCACGATCGGTATAAGCGACTCGCAGGGCCGATGGATGTCCCCGATCAGTACAACCGACAACTACAACCCTCTCCTCCCCAGCCCAGGCGACCT
>JALVHX010000178.1 GCA_027028805.1 Desulfurococcales archaeon
CCCTTGTATAGTCCATCGTATAGCCCGAGGAGCTCTACGGCTTTCTCAACCCTGTCCCCGAGCCCCCTGTAGGCGTCCGCCCACCTCCCAGCCTCGCCCCCGAGGGTCTCGAGGCGCCTCAGCCCCTCCTCATAGAGCCTCCGGATCCTAGCCCCCCACTCATCTATGTCTCTGCTGGATACAGGCTCGGGCGTGAACAGATGTGTGGATGAATCATTTAGGGCCAGGTGGAGCTCGGCGACCACGACGCCCAGGGACGCCGCCAGCCCCACCCTATCGCTCCTACCCATGCCTCCCAGTAGCCTCATATAGGCGTCGTAGAAGGGCTTCCCCCCGTCCCCGGCTCCCTCCACGTACTCCAGCACCAGGGTGGCCGCGTAGTCTCCGAGCCAATAGATCCTGTAGGGAACAGGTATGTGGCGGAACCGTTTACCCCAGAGCTTCTCGAGTAGCAGGGGCTCCGGGTTGTCGCGGCTCAGCTTCCTATAGCTCTTAACCACAAAGGCTCCGCCGGGGCCCAGGTGGAGGGCTAGCGCGTTGGATGAGCCGAGGGTGAGGGGCCTGGCCTCCTCTACAGCGATCACTGCGTCCTCGAGCCTCTTCTCACGGAAAACTCCGGCGCCCGCTAATCCCTCGAGGTAGCGTGGATGATACTCGGCCTCCCATACATACCTGTCCCCGAGCCTGACATACCGGTTCTCGGGGAGAAGCCTTGGCGGCTCAACGCTGTATACCAGGGGGAGATAGAACAGGCTGTTCCTACCCCTCACTAGATAGTATCTGAAAACACCATGCTCCCCGACAAGCTCGAGCCCGGGCTCCCCCTCGTCCCCGGGCCACCACCGGAGACTCTTTATCCACTCAGCGAGCGCTTCTCCATCCATCAATAGAGTTCCTCCCGTCTCCGCTTCTCCTCGATACTCCTTATGCTCTCGAGAACCCGGAGCCTCGTCTCCACTATGTCTAGTAGCCTCTCGAGAACCCTGTCTGGGTCATCTATTATGCGTAGCTCATCTATCTCATCGGCCAGCGCCTCGTCTCCCAGAACAGTCCTGATCCACTGCGCCAGGTAGCCGGCGCGCACATGGTGCACAACCACATCATCCGGAGCCAGCCGGAACGCTATGACCGCGTACAGCTGTTCTAGGCTTGTGACCCGTAGCGGTAGCGGCGCGGAGGTTAATGGATCAGTTATAACGTATCCCTTATCCGGCGCGACGCCGGGTTTCTCGAGCAGGTTGAGGAGGGATCTCCTCAGCTTGAACCCCTTCTCTGTTAAATAGTATTCGCCATCCCTCTTCTCGACGAGATCGAGGCGTGCGAGCTCGCGGAGATACCTCTTCAGCGTCGACGGCTTCATTTTAAGCCTCTTTATGCGGGGGCTTCTCGGGGACAGCCTGCCGTCTTCATCAGCATATATCACCAGCCTATAGAACACGGGCTTCAGCACACCGCATCCCTCGCGGAATATAAGGGTTCCCGGCGATAGTTAAGTTTTATCCATCGATAAAACATACAGGTATGTAGTGTAACGCCATACATATATATCCATGGGAGCATGGTGGGGAGACAATCCTTATAAATAATCCATATCTAACAATAATACCTCGGCCCCTCCATTCAGTGGAGGCGAATATTCATGGACAACCACACCGTGCTGGGCGTGGCCACTTATCTCGGCGACTACATCGTCTACAGCTACAACGAGATAAGCCTCCCCGAGAACGCTGTTAAAAAGAGTCTCAGGGAGATACCCGTTGATCTCGCGGAGAAGCTGACCGAGTACGGGAAGCTCCTGGAGATATATATGCATGGGAACGCATACTATGTGGTGCTCGTCGACAAGGCCGGCGGCGACAAAAGGATCCTGAAAATAGTCCCCATGAACACCCGGGAGAGGGCTCCGCCTAGCCCCGGGGATCGATCACGAGCCTCGAGGAGCTGAGCCGGCGTAGCCTCTCAAGTATTATGCGGAGACTCTCCTGTAGCACGGCGTTGTTGTCATAGCCTCGGAGCATCTCCTCAAGCCTCCTTTTCCCCAGCCCCCTCATCCTTCTCGCCTCCTCTACCAGGAGAGGCACGGCCCTTACAACGTTGTCAACAATCGTTATGTTCGCGGCGCGCGCCGTCCTAGACAGGGGGTTTAGATCAATCGCTATAACGGTCTTGCCCATCGCTCTCAAAGCCTCGGTCCTATCCCCATCCTCTAGGGGGACAAGCACCGTGTCAGCCACGAGTATGCCGCGTGGACTAACCCTTCTCCGCTCACTGAATAGCTCCGGTATAGTGGCGGAGGCGTCTTCTCCAACCCCCAGCACCTCGGAGGCCCCGTGCATCCTGAGCCACCTGGCTATAGCCTCCTCCCTCTCCCTTGTACGATAAAACAAGTTAACCTCTATAGCGGCCCCTGTCACACGCGACAGCTCAACTATCTCACGGGGCACGAGGGCCGCGGTGTTCCCGTTGACGGAGATAACAGGTTTCTCCGCTACAAGAAGCGCCGCGGCCGCGGCCCTGATAGCTCTCCTCGCCGGGGGAGTCGTCTCCTCCCCTAATAAGTAGTCGAAGCACTCGCCCCTACCATGCGCTATCAAGCCCTCTACGGCCACAAGGCCCCTCCTAAAACCCTCCACCAGCCGCTCCCTTACAAGGAGGCTCTCCCTGCGGGGATGGTTAGGGGGGATAGGCGCGGCCATCACCTCCTCCTCCCCGCCAGAGCCGCCAGGAGCGCGGCGGCCGTAAACAGGGCGGCTAGAGAGGTGTAGGGGGGCTCCTCTATGGGAGCCGGTATCTCGCCGGTTGTGTTGATAGAGATATACTCGTCGGCTCCTATATCGGTGTCCCCGTTGTCACGTATAAGCGTCTCGATGAGCCTGCCCCCATCCTGTGTCTCATAGACCCCCACAGCTATATAGAGCGTATCCGGCACGCTCCCATTATACAGCCTAGCCAGATCCACGTATCCCTCGACAACGACGCCGCTGGCGGAGCCCAGCCAGTCGCCGCTGAGAAGCCTGTCGCCTGCCGCGAACCATCCCGTCCACGAGTTATCGCTCTCCATTGCCAGATAATAGTCGTATCCATAGACAAGGCCCCGCTTAGCCCATGGAGCGCCACGAGGCCCCTCTATGGGGCTACGGGAAAGGAATATGAACACGTCCCCTCCGCCGCCGTCAGCCGCCACATAGAGGGTGGTGTTCCTGAGCCCCACCCATAGTCTTGTCACATAGCTGTTGCTCTCGTTCACGTAGAATAGTATAGACGAGTTGTCAGGTAAACCATC
>JALVHX010000179.1 GCA_027028805.1 Desulfurococcales archaeon
CCCGTTCACAACTGCCTCGAAGAGCCTCCTCCACCCCTCTTCTCCTCTCCTCAGCAGAGGCGTTATCTTCTCTATTATCGAGGCCGAGGAGGCCAGGGCGGCGACGGGGTCGTGGTAGTAGAGGAACTCCAGCAGCACCAGCCTCGCAAGAGCCTCGTCGGGCTTCTCCCTATACAACCCTATTATCTCGTCGGCGCCTGTCTCCTCCACAACCCTGTTCCTCACAGCCTCATCGGAGAAAACATTTGCCGCTATCTCCTCCACGAGCGCCCTGTCGACACCCCTCATAAAAGCCTCTATCAAAGCCGTGGCCTCCCCTAGATCCTCTCCCAGCAGCTTCCCCCTAACGATCTCGGCCGCATCTCTCGGAGACAGCTCGCCTCTCCTAAGCATGAGTATAAGGGTCTCGGGGTCAATGCTCGGGGTCAACTGGTTGTTCACCCAGCCTAACTCTTACATAGGTATCCATGTATAAAGCATAACGTTACCCGCCCATCGCACACGAGGCCTCTTCCTCAGAAACCCCCCGGGGCTCCACCGGCCTCCCAGGCTCACCGGCCAATACAACACCCCTACACCGGCTCCCCAGAGACACATAGTCTATGTCGCTGAAAAAGACCCAGGCGGGCGCCGCATATATCAGCCACTCTTATCCGGCCACGGGTAAGCCTATAAAGCCTCTCCATGTAATCGCTCACGAGGCCTGCCCCTGAAATAAAAATATTGGAATACTGCCCCTGCAAACCTGTAAGAATTGGTTATGTCTTCTTTCCCGCATAGTGTGTGTCGATGGCTAGGTGGGCCGGGCTTCTAGAAGAATCATGGTGTGGGTAAAAATACTGGTCTGTTTGGGAGGGTTTATCTATGCTGGCTGGGCTTGTCCGTGTTAGCGTACTATTATTACTGTTACTGGTGAGTGGAATGCTATTGATGCGGCTGTGCTTCCCAGCTGTATCTCTGTGCTGAGTGTGTTTCCGCGGGCGCCGAGTATTATTGCGTCGTAGTCGCCTTGGAGCAGCTCCTCGAGTATTGTTGATGATACGCTCGCCTTTGTATAGTCTATCTCCTTCTTCTTGAAGACGACCTCTATCTCGCCTTTTATCCTCCGCGCCGCCTTCTCCTGGGCCTCGGCCAGCTTCTCTGCTCCACGGGGCACAACGGTGAACACTGTCACCTTGCTCCCATACCGTTTGGCGAAGTCTATCGCCAGCTCAAGCGCCTTCATGCTTGTCTCGGAGCCGTCCACGGGGACGAGTATTCTCCTGAACATGAAGCTTATCTCATACGTGGGCTCTCCCCTATACGTCACGGCGTACACCACCCCTGCTTATTCTTTCAACAATACGCGGCTTGTTCTACACGAACATGTATATAGACACGCCTCAATATACGTATCCCGTGATCCATGGAGGGGCGTGGATCGCGATCCAGATGGTTTATGGGGAAACACTCCCGGGGGACCGGCTTATTTCTTCGCGAGGAGCGCGGCGTCGAGGACTCCGTGTAGGAGGCCCAGGGTCTTGTCTGTTACGGGGAGCGTCTCCTCCAGCTTCTTCCCCATCATTGCCCTTACCGCGTCTATGTTCTCGGGTATCACTATGCTCTCCTGGTGGACCACCTGTATTATCCTGAGCCAGCCGTGCTCCATTCTTATAGAGTCCATTAACACCAGGTTCTCGGGGAGATCGTTGCGGCTTCTGCCGAGGTCTCTGGCGAGCTCTATTATTGCTCCTGTCCCGTTGAGCCTGTAGGCCGATGTGTCTAGGAGGAGTATGCGGGGTGTTGAGGCGAGCTTCTCTATGAGCTCGTCTCTGCCGGGTGTTTCCCGTAGCTTTATATCGTGTATCTGTATGTGGGCGAGGGTTGTGGGCGCCACTATGCTTGTCACTATAAGGTCTAGGCCGGGCTTAACTGTTCTCGCATCCTCCTCGTGGTGGCTTGGCCCCAGGTTTTTCCATGAAACCGTGTTGACGGGGCCTCTCCAGAGCTCCCTGGGATCCGCTGCCCTCCTGATTATGGTTACCCGCGCTTTTTCTACGCCGAAGTACTTGTCTAGGCTGCAGAGGAGGCGGAGGAGCCCCGTGGTGTTGCATGAGACTACTCTCAGGCTCCTAGCCCCTATCACCGCGTCGTGGTTGCATAGGCTGTTATACGAGGCCTCGGCGACCCAGCTCTTCTCCCCTCCCTGGTATATCTGTCTCAGCCCCTTCTCCTCGTAGAGCTTCTTGTTCTCCGCGCCTTTTCCGCCGGGGGAAGCGTCTATCGCTACATCTATCTTCTCCAATAGATCCATCATGGTGCCCTCGACGGGCAACCCCTTCTCCTCGTAGAGCCTCAGGGATTTCTCGTCGTAGGCGTATACCGGTATACCCTTCCTCGCCGCCGCCAGCGCCTGGTAGTCGGGGGTTGGCTTGACTACGCCGACAAGCTCCATGTCCTCCTGTAGCCTTACGGCGTCGGCTATCCTCTTCCCTATCGTCCCGTATCCTATTACCCCGATCCTCATCTGGCACCAGCCCCCCACTCCGGCCCTAGGAAGAGCTCCGCGGATTTCCTGAGGGCCTCGAAGGCGGGGAGGGTTTCGCCGCTCAGGAACAGTAATAGTGCTCCGCCGCCGGTGCTGAGGTGGCCTTTCTTGTCGGCGCCCAGCTCCCTGACTATGCCAGCTATGTGGCCGCCGCCGTAGAGCACGAAGCCCTTTGTCTCCATGCTCGCCTTGACAAGCTCGACTGTTCCCCTGCGGAACCTGGGGTCCTCTATGAAGCCCGCCGGCCCCCTCATGACCAGGACCTTGGCCTCCTTCATGAGCTCGCTGTACATCCTTATCGTGCCGCTGCCTATGTCCTTTATCACGCCATCGATCCCGGTGAGGGGGACTTCTTTCACGACCCCGCTCTTCTCGACCACATAGTCTATCGGGGTCTCTATCGGTACACCCCTCAGCAACAGCCTCCTGGCTCTCGGGAGGAGGGCGAGGGCTCCCTTCTCCTCTAGGAGCGCCAGGTTCTCCTCACCTATATTGATCCCCTTGGCCGCGAGGAAGGTCATGGCTACGAGGCCCGCGGTCAGTATTCTCTCCGCCAAGCCCCTGCTGTAGAGGTACTCTATGATCCTGAGCGTGTCCGCTACCTTGCTTCCGCCGAGAACGAATATCTTCGGCTTATCCTCGGGGTCGAGTACGCGGTGAAGCGCCTTGATCTCCTTCTCCATCAGTCTCCCGGCGACGCCGGGTATTACTATCGGGAACCCGACTATGCTGGGCTGGCTCCTGTGGCTGGTGGCG
>JALVHX010000180.1 GCA_027028805.1 Desulfurococcales archaeon
GCGTCTCCTCTATGCCCCGCAGCTTTATGCCCAGGTATTCCGCGAGCTCCGCTATGCGCCAGGGCTCAGGCCTCAATGGATCCTCTAGGCCTGGTAGAGGAGGCATGTGGTGGCATCTCCTGCCATGAGTATATAGGTTGGCCATGCATGCCTGTGGGAACACTATGAGACCTGTCCTCGAAGCCATTGCTGCGAGACGCGTCTTGATATCCCTTATATATACTGGTAGCTGCTCCCGCTGCCTGGGGCGTCTCCTCAGCCTCCTCTCTATCTCGCCGGTGTCGAGGCCCGCGGCTCTAAGCCTCGCGAGTATTCCCGGCGTAACCCTGAGCCCTCCCAGCACAACGGCTGTCGCGCCGTTTTCTGCGGCTGCCCTGAAAACCTGCTCCGCCTCCTCATCGTTTACGCCAGGTATTATGGGTCTGTAGAAGAGTATTGGTTTCAGGCCCTTCTCTCCCAGGATCCTTATTGTTTCAAGTCTTTCTCTGGGAGGAGGAGCGTTGGGCTCTAGGATATGTGCTTTTCTAAGCGATATAATGGTTATGAGAGGGCTTATGCCTGGATCAGCTCTCTTCAGCCTCTCCGCGTCCCCGGGGCCTAGCCTGGCCTTGGTCGAGAACTGGATCGGGTTTTTGAGGTAGCCCGCTATGGCCTCTATGTACTCGATGGCCCTCTGCCTTGTCTCGGGGAGAAATGGCTCTGTCACGCTTCCGATAGCCACTAGTGTGCCCCTGGGGCCGGGTATGAAGTATGGGTTTGAGAGGAGCGCGTATACTAGCTGGAGGGGGGACAGGGGGTAGGGCGTGGCTTTTCCCGGGAACCCCATGTCGTATATGTAGCAGTATATGCATCCCAGGGGACACCCTATCCCCGTGTGCACCGTCATGCCGCAGGGCCTCGGGGGGCGGCGGGCGTGGTGGTCGTTCTCGGCGTTTCTCCTCTCCTCGTCTCCGAGCATACCGGCTATCTTCTCCCTCAGCCTCTGCTTAGCAGCAAGCCTCTCTATCAACGGGTTGGCCACTGCTACCCGCCCCCCTTCCGCGGGAGTGGCTTCTCCCCGGCCCCTATATTTATTGATGATAACTGTGGAGAATAATAGGGTGCATGGGGGTGCCGCCGCGGTGCCGCGTCGGTGTGCACGGAGGGTACTGCTGGTCTCGTGGAGGGAGTGTAGGGAGTACTGTGAGGGGCTTAGGCTTGTGTTGGAGAGTCTGAGGGAGAAACATGTCTGTTACAGTGTCTTAGAGGAGGATGGGGGCGGCGGTGTCTCGTGGCTTCTCCGGGCGGTTGCCTCGGCTGCTGGATACGACACGGTGCATCTATGCGGCTACCCCTCGAGGCTTGCCGCAGCTGTTCTTCTCCTGCTCTTTGTCCCCGGCGTTAAACGTGTCGTTGTCTCTATTCCTCCCCTGCCCTCCGCCTATCCGCTGGGCTACTATAGGTATTCCTCTCTCTTCCTCGGCTGGCTTCTCTTCATGCACCGAGTGATCGGTAGGGCTGTGAGGTTCGTTCTGCCCTCGCCTTATGAGGGATACCTTGTTGCGAGCACTATTCATTGGGCTAAACGCGTATACGTGCCCGCGTTCTTCGTGAAGGAGAGGAGGGAGCGGTTCAACTGGAAGGTGGATATGGAGAAGATCACTATCCTCGCGTATCTCGCTGGCGAGCGCGACCCCGGGTTCCTCTACGAGCTCCTTGAGAACCTCTATGACGTGGAGATACCTGCCCGCATAGTTCTCCTGGTGGACGACGAGCCCTGCCCCGATAACCCCTTCATAACCTGTATCAGGGGCGACGCAGAGGCCTTGATGGAGCATGTATCGCTCGTCTACATACCCGGGGCGGGGAGGAGCTCTAACAGGGTTCTGCTACAAGCCCTGATGAACGGCAAGCCCGTTGTTACCGGTAAGAGGCTCGGTATGGCTCTCCTGCATAGCGAGAAAGGGCTAGTGGTGACGCTTGATGACCCATTCAACCCCGAGCACGTGGCGTCCGCGATACTGGACTTCGTGAACAGCCTGGACAGGTATAGGAGAGCCATAGTAGACTACAAGTTCGCCCATCCAGGGCCCCGCGAGCTGGCCCCTCATCTCAGATACCTCGCCTACGACTAGGCCACGTCCCCCCGGGATCGGGGCGGGGGAGAGAAGGGCTCAGCTGTAGCCATTAAGCCATCCCCGCGGGGCCGCGGAGGCCCCGGTGCGCGGGGTTTGCTTCCGGCGCGCTCATCATCGCTTATTTTTCCAGGGATAAATACCTGGGCTCTACGGCGCCCCTATATTGTCTCCCGGCCCCCGTGTCTCCTCTGCGCAGTGCTTCAGTATCTCCTCTAGTATCCTGAGCTTGTGGGAGAGAAGTATTATGGATGCATGGTATCTGAGCATATAGTATTGTTTATAGTGTCTGGGAAATATCCCCTTGTTCCTCATCCTGTCAAGGATTTTGCCCAGCTCCTTCACCTTCATGGATAGCTTCTCCGCTGCCGCCGCTATATGGGTTGACGATGCCACGGCTTCTATGACTCTCTTCTCCTCCGGCGTAATTGGCGGCGGGTTGGCTAGGGCTGTCAGGGTCTCCGCTAGAAGGGATCCTATGGCTTCCCTTATAAGGGTCTCCAGCTCCTCGGCCTCTACCAGGTAGTAGTCGCTTAGCTGTATGATCTTGACGCCGAGCTTCTCGGCTAGGGCGGCCGCCGCGTCGTCGGCGTATCCCTTGGCCACGACCAGGGGCTTGGCTCCCAGGAGGTGCGCGTTGACATAGGCCTGTCTTACGCCAGTGATATCTATGCGGCCCGCCTTGATCTCGACCGCGTATCTCTCACCCTCCTCGTCCTCGGCGACCGCGTCTATCTCCGCTATCTCGGTGCCGTCCACGCGTATCTTGACGTGTGTATCTATTATCTTGTAGCCGAGCTGCTCGAGCAGGGAGAGCGCTATTCTCTCGCTGCTCCTCCATTTACGCTGGCCCGATATGGTCAATTCCCCTGTCTCCCCCGGGCCTCCTCGGCGAAGACCTCTAGCACCGCCTTGGCCGCCTTGTTTATTCTCTCACGGAGCTCCTCGCTAGTGGCGAGCTCCTGTTTCTCGCTCAACAGGTTGTCGCTCACTATTAGTACACAGGCGGTTTCCCAGCCCCTCATCCAGCCGAGGCCGAAGAGGGCGGCGCACTCCATCTCCACCGCGATCACTCCTCTCCTGCTCCACTTCTCCGCGAACCCCGGATCCTCTGCATAGAAGGCGTCGCTGCTGAACACCGGGCCTATCCAGGGCTTCTCGCCGAGCGTGTACAGCTTCTCTATTATACGGGTGGTCAGCCTCGGTGATGGAGACGTGGCCATGCAGGCGTCGGGAACATATTGTCCTATAGCGTTTCCCCCGCGGGGATACGCGGCACCCGTCGCCACAACTATGTCGCCTATCCCCATATCTCTTACCATGCCGCCTGTCGTGCCCAGCCTGACAATGGTCTTGGCCCCCAGCATCCCCAGCTCCTCGAAAACTATCGCCGCAGAGGCCCCGCCCATGCCATGGGTAGCGACTGTGACGGGGACGCCGCGGTAGCTGCCGGTGACCGTTAAAAGCCCGCGGTGCTCGTTGACAATCCTTACATCCTCGAGCATCTCAGACAATATACGGACCCTCCCGGGGTCGCCGACAGCGATAACCCTCTCAGCCACATCGCCTCTACGCGCGAGAATATGGAACGGGGGCTGACCCACCATGCCCTGCCACCACACGCTCCCTGATCCAGATAATCAATATTTTCTTTATAATGCATTAATAATCTAGTTCCATTCCCTGCTATTTAATAACTCGTGGACGAGCTCCCCGGTCCCAGGACACCGTGTCCACGATAACCTAGCCTATTCGGGAACCGTTGCCGATACTATAATGCCGCCAGGATGCCGTGAAACGGCGTAGTATCAGGGGTCTGGCGGTGTTCATAGCGTTCGACGAGGACGCCGGCGAGCCCGCCGGCTATGCTTATGGGGAATAAAGGGTTGATGCCTATGGGGAGGAGATACGGCTGCGTGTACAATGGCCGTTAAGAAGATGTCGTCTGGGAAGAAGGATGAGGAGGCTCCCCTCGAGAACAATTATGAGCAGTGTCCACGCCATAATGCTTGGCACGCCGTGAAGAGGGCTGAGCGGTTCTACGTGGAACACGGGTTCATCGTCTTAATGTAAAATAGCCTGTGTATATAGTGGCGGCGGTGTAAGGCCGTGGTAAAAGGGGATATTTTTGCGCCGGGCCCCGTGTTTCCATTAGACCTGTTTTATCGGCGGCCTATATGTTATCGCGTAGTGTATTAGCCCCGCCTCTCCGTCCTCTCTTATGCGGCGCAGCACCGGCTCAAGTATCATTCCGCGGGATAGCTCCGAGGGCTCTGCGTCAACTATTCTTGTGAGGAGCCTTGCCTTGGTGTCGAGGGTCTCAACGATCCCTATTATCAGTGGGCGGTGCTCCTCGTATCCCTCCACGGGTACATGGATCACGGTCCATGTTATGAGCCTCGCCTTCTCGT
Organism: Desulfurococcales archaeon; assembly: GCA_027028805.1. Classification (GTDB taxonomy): domain Archaea; phylum Thermoproteota; class Thermoprotei_A; order Sulfolobales; family Desulfurococcaceae; genus JALVHX01. Next base: position 4,526 of record JALVHX010000180.1, read on the forward strand.
CGATGAGCTCTATTTTCTCGAGCTTATCTGATCCACAGTAGCGGCACACGGGGCCGGGCGGATAGTTTACCCGGCCACAGCTCAGGCACCTGGCCGCCTCGAGCCTATAGTATTTCTTCCTCTCCCGCCAGGCCCTTGGAACAGAGTAGTTCATGGGCATGCCTCATCCATCCCCCCGGGGAGCTGTTCATCTTATGCGTTTTATAAGCCCCCTGTGCTTCGCGTAGAGGGCGTAGTCTATCTTCTTTTTCCTCTCAAGGTAATCATCCACCGTCGGGGCGAGCGTCTGCTTCTCCAGAACCTTCTCCGTAACCCTTATGGCGTAGGCGTCGCTTCCCGCGCCGCTTCCGAACGGCGCCAGGAGTATGGTGTCGCCGGGATTAGCTATGTCGAGTATCCTAGACAATCCTATTAGGGCGGAGGAGTTGTAGCTGTTCCCTATATAGGGGGTGACCAGGCCCGGCAACACCTTCTCCTTGGGGAACCCGAGCATCTTGGCTACGCGGAGCGGGAAGGTGCCGTTAGGCTGGTGGAATACGGCGTATGTGAAGTCTTCGGGGCCTAGGCCTGTTTTCTCGAACAAGCCCTTGACAGCGCTCACTATGTGGTGGAAATAAGCTGGGGCCCCCGTGAAGCCCTCCCCGTGGAGGGGGTAGGGCTGATGGGCTCTTCTCCAGAAGTCGGGTGTATCGGTCACATATGTATAGCTGTCCTCTATGACCGCGGCTGCCTCGGAGCCCGGGCCAACTATGAGGGCTGTGGCGGCGGATGCCGCGGTGTACTCGAGCACGTCGCCGGGGTTGGCCTGGGCGGTGTCGCTTCCTATAACCAGCGCGTACCTGACCAGCCCCGAGGAGACCGCGGCGAGGCTTATGCGGAGCGCCTCGCTGGCGGCCCTGCACGCGAACTCCATGTCGGAGGCCATTGTGACAGGGGTTATCCCGAGGGCCTCGGCGAGGATCGTGGCGGATGGCTTGACGGCGTAGGGCTTGGACTCCGTGCCGAACCATACGGCGCCGATCAACGAGGGGTCTATGCCGGCTCTCCTCAAAGCGTTTCTAGCCGCCTCCCAGCCCATCGTCACAGAGTCCTCGTCGCGGCCCGCAACAGCCTTCTCCCTCACGTTGAGGCTGCTAGGCATCTCGGGCTGGAAGCCCCAGACACGCGTGATCTCGTCGAGGGGGAGCCTGTTGAGGGGTATATAGCTCCCCCACCCAACTATGCCGGGCTTATCCACCAAGACGTATCACCAGGAGACAAGCGTGTTTCCCGAAAGCCTTTACAGGCTTGTGAAAAGACCGGGGCGGCGCAGGGTTGCCCGTTATTTCTTCGCGTATAGCCAGCAGGCCACGTAGTGGTTGGGCTCAACCTCTATTAGCGGGGGCTCTTTCTGTGTACAGCTCGGCTTGAGCTGCGGGTTCTGATCCAGCGCCACGCAGCGTGGATGGAACCTGCATCCCGGCGGCACGAAGACGGCGCTCGGCACCTCCCCCTTTATCGGTATGTCTCTCAGCCTCAGCCTGTTCCTGGGGTCGGGCTCCGGTATGGCGGCTATTAGCGCCTTGGTGTAGGGGTGGAGCGGGTTCTCTAGGACGCGGCGTGTCTCTCCGAGCTCTACTATTTTACCTAGATACATTATCGCTATCTTGTTTGTTATATAGCGTGCCACGGCGAGATCATGTGTTATGAAGATATAGGTTAGCTTGAACTGTCTCTTGAGGTCCAGCAGCAGCTCCAGTATCTCGGCTCTTATGGATACGTCGAGCATCGACACCGGCTCGTCGGCAACTATGAACCGCGGGTTGAGTATCATCGCCCTCGCTATAACCACTCTCTGCCTCTGGCCTCCGCTCAGCATGTGGGGGTAGCGGTACATGAACTCTTCGGGTGGAACCAGCTTCACTGCTTCAAGCGCCTTGGCCACTATATCCTCCCGCTCCTCGCGTGTCTCGCCTATCCCGTGGATGAGAAGAGGCTCCTCGAGTATCTCGAAGATCGTGAACCGGGGGTTGAGGGTTCCATAGGGGTCCTGGAATATCATCTGGAGCTCCTTGCGCAGGGGCCGCGTGTATTTACGGGGTATCTTTGCCAGGTCGACGTAGCCGTGCTCGTCCATCGGCGGCTCATAGCCCATGCTGCTCCATTCCTCTAACAGCTTCTTCCTGGGCTTGTAGCCTACGACGCCTCCCGTGGGATCATATAGCCTTATGACCGCCTTCCCCGTGGTTGTTTTCCCACAGCCGCTTTCGCCGGCGAAGCCGAAGACGTCTCCCTCCTGTATCTTGAAGTCTATGCCGTCGACGGCGTGGACGTAGAGCCGCGGCCTCCTCTTTATTATATCGGTTATGCCGCGGCGGAGCGGGAACCACATCTTGAGGCCCTTAGCATACATGATCGTGTCCTTGTCGGGGGTTGGGTCGAAGAGCTTCATGGACACCGTGATCCACCCCTGCTACTTCTTTGCGTGAAGCCAGCACGCGACGTAGTGGCCCGGCTCCACCTCTACGACGGGTGGCTCCTCCTTGCTACATATATCCATTCTATACTTACACCTCGGGTGGAAGCGGCAGCCGGGCGGGGGATTGGAGAGGTCTGGGGGGAGCCCGGGTATCCACTCGAGCTTCTTTATGTCTCCGCGCAGCCTTGGTATGCTGTTTATCAGACCCCGTGTATACGGGTGCTGCGGGTTGAGGAATATCTGCTCCGCTGTCCCGAACTCCACCAGCTTCCCCGCGTAGAGCACCGCTATCTTGTCGGCTATCTCCGCTATTAGGCTCAGGTCGTGTGTGATCATTATTATGCTCATCTTCAGCTCTCTCTGAAGCTTCTTCAACACGTTCATAACCTGGGCCTGTACAACCACGTCGAGGGCCGTGGTAGGCTCGTCGGCTATAACCAGGGGCGGGTTGAGGGCCAGCGCCATCGCTATCATGACCCTCTGCTTCATTCCGCCGCTGAGCTCGTGCGGGTAGCTGTGCGCCCTCTTAGGATCTATGCCGACAAGCTGGAGGAGCTTGTATACCCTGGCCATAGCCTCTCTCTTGGAGAGGCCCTCATGGTACATTATGGCCTCCGCTATCTGGAACCCCACGGTGTAGACAGGGTTGAGAGCGTTCATCGCTCCCTGGAAGACCATGGAGATCTTCTTCCACCTATACTGTTTCCTGAACTCCTCCTCGCTCAGCTTGAGGATATTCTTTCCCTCCATGATTATTTCTCCGCCAACGATCTTGCCGGGAGGCGGCACCAGCCTCATTATCGTATACGCGAGAGTGCTCTTACCGCACCCGCTCTCCCCAGCTATCCCGAGAACCTCTCCCTTGTTCAGCTTAAAAGAGATCCCGTCAACAGCCTTGACGACTCCCTTCATCGTATAGAAATACGTCTTAACATCCCTGACCTCGAGCAGTGTGCTCAAATCCAGGGGCACCTCCCCGTTAAGCAGGGTGAGCGCGGCCTCCCCAGGGGCCCCCGGGGACAGGTGGCCGCATACTCCGCGGGCTATGCGTGGCCGCGACTAATCATATAACCTGCTGCTATAGATATAAGCGTTACGAGCTAGCACCGCTCGAGAGGGATCCGGTGCCGGATAAGGCGCCGGAGAGGCGGGGGCGAGAACCCGTCCACCGCCCATCCATGCATCGCTACATAACTAGGGAGGGGGTGGATAGAAACCCCTATAGCGATACAACGGGCTTAGCATAGAACCAGGGATCCATGGGGGAGGCTGGTCTAGGCGTGTCTATGAAATATGATGCGCCCTTCATACCCGCCCCTATGAGCGTTGTCAGGGAGGCGCTGAGGATCGCCTGTGTGGGCCCCGGGGACACGCTGTATGATCTCGGCGCCGGCGACGGCAGGGTTGTCGTGGAGGCCGCTCTCCGCGGGGCCCACGCGGTGGCCGTGGAGATCGACCCGTTTCTATGCGAGGTTATCAGGAGCAGGGCTGAGGAGGCGGGTGTCGGGGACAGGGTCGAGGTATTGGAGGCCAGTTTCTACGACGTGGATGTGGGCGCTGCCACCGTGGTATACATGTACTTGTATAGGAGCATAAACGAGAAGCTTGCCCCCATGCTGGAGGAGAGGCTCAGGCCCGGCGCCCGCGTGGTGACGGTGGATTTCCCCATACCCGGCTGGGTTCCTGTACGTGTCAAAAGGATCCAGGACGAGGGAGGCGTTATCAGAACCATATTATTATATATCATAGGTATAAGCAACCCAGCGGCCCACGTGAAACGGGTTGCCGTGTACAGCTTCGAGAAGGCGGCGGAGGCCATGGGTTGCCGAGGCTAGCCGCCAAGGTTTATGGGGGCCGCCACCTATACATCGTTGGCTCCGAGACCCCTCTGAGAGGCTATATAGCGTTCGGGGTAATAGATAGGGGCACAAACGTTCTCCAGGTAAGGCCCACCACGCTCTGCCCCCTAAACTGCATATTCTGCAGCGTCGACGCCGGCCCCATGAGCAGGCACAGGTGGGCCGAGTACATTGTGGAGCCCGAGCCCCTGGCCGAGACAGCCCACTGGTTCGCCGGCTACAAGGGCGGCGGAGTAGAGGCATTGATAGACGGGCTCGGGGATCCCCTGACCTATCCATGGATAACACGGCTCATATCCCTGCTCAAGAACCACCCAGCGATCACGAGCGTGGCCCTGGAGACCCATGGCGCCGTCCTCTCGAAGAACCTCGTGGACAAGCTCGAGGCGGCCGGGCTCGACAGGGTTAACCTGAGCATAGACACCCTGAGCCCCGAGAAGGCACGTGTCCTCCAGGGCGCCCCATGGTTTAATCTCAGGAGGGTCGTGGAGGCCGCCGAGTACCTTGTCCGGGAGACAAGCATAGATCTCCACGTAACCCCTGTATGGATACCCGGGGTAAACGATA
>JALVHX010000181.1 GCA_027028805.1 Desulfurococcales archaeon
TGATCCTATCCATGCCCTGCTCGAGGTCTCTCCGGGAGGCCACTATTATCTCGCCTCGGGTGTAGCGGCGGAGCGTCTCGGGGCTGAACCCGGGTATGATGCTGGTATAGGCGTCGACGTATACCTTCTCGGCCTCCCCGAGAAGCCTTATAGCCTGTAGCGTTATATGGTCGGGGCGGAGCCCGAGCCCTATGAAGTAGAGGGGCACTAGGAGCCAGCCTCCATGGCGGCATGGTATATGCTGGCGACCTTGCGGAGGATCAGGTAGACTATTAGTATGAAGAAGGATCCCACGACAGCCATTGCAACCGCTATACCCGTGGTAGCGGAGAACTGGGGGCCCTTCCCCTCTCCCCCAGTGTTAGAGGACAGCCCCGTGAGCTCGAATATCGAGACATGCGCCATGAGCGTCGCGTTGTTGCTCGTTGAGACACGGAAGAGGAGGAGCTCCAGGAGCAGGCCTGTCTCGGAATCAATATAGGCCTTAGCAGAGTAGCCGTGGAAGAAGCCCGTGCACTCATAGGCCCTGCGTATTACCGCGGAGACCTCGCCTATGCTATAGTCAACCTTCTGGATTATATGGAACGTGGCCGAGCCATAGGAGTAGACCTGCTCCTCCTCCGGACTCGTTATACCGGGTATCGCCACCGGCATGCTTATCGTTATCCTCCCCTCCCTCTCGACGACATCCTTGAAGAACGGGTCATCTGGTATGGGCAGGTACATATAGACACCATACATGTCGACATAGATCTCGGCGGATCTACTGGTGTTGATCATGTCGAGCTTAACCGATAGCCTATACTTGTACCCGTTAGTGCTCACGATCCTGTCCGTGACGCGTACAGAGTAGTAGAGTATACGGGTGCGGCCGCCCACGAAGCTTATCACTCTATACGTGATAGAGAACCCCGTGGTAAGCCACTCGAGATACGCCTGGGCGGGATACGCGGCTACAAGCACCATAACCGCCGAGACAACCGCCGCCAACCTCAACGTATCCAAGCCGCATTCCCCGCAGACAGCCAGGGAGCCTGGAGACACGGGCCGGGGCCCGACGCGTCGTGCCCGAACAGATGATTATACGCCCACTATATTGGGTGGACGGGGTTATTTTGCATTGCCTACCTGTCCCGGGGAGACATGTCGCGCGCATAGTGTAAAGATGTATCCATTGGCCCGCCGCGTGGGGTTAGACGGCTCCACTATATATTTAGTTCCACGCAACCCTAAGTATTCTTTACGCCCCACGGCGTCTCGTTGAGAGGGGTGTGGCAGGGTTGACTGTGAGGGCTGTGGCCACGGATATCGATGGCACGCTCACCAGGGATCGCGGCTCAACTGTTTTCCCGGAGGAGACGATACGCGCCCTCAGGATGCTCGAGGAGAACGGCGTAATGGTCATACTCGTCTCATCCAACGCGCTCCCCATAATAGTCGGGTTGACAAAGTATCTCGGGCTAACCGGGCCCGCTATAGGGGAGACCGGGGCATTGATCTATTACGGGGGCCGCGTCGTCTCCACCACCAGGTTCTCGGCGCGCGAGGCCGCGATGCTTGTCGAGAAAGAGCTAGGTGATCTCGTGGAGCCCTCCTGGCAGAACATGTTCCGCCTACACGACTATGCTTTCCGTGTACGCCGCGGAGTCGATGCCGGGGAGGCGTATGGGAGGGTGAAGAGCCTCGTAGAGAGCCGCTTCGGCCACGTCAAGGTAGGGTTCAGTGGATACGCCATACATCTAACGCCCCGGGACACGGGTAAGGGAAAGGCTCTTCTAGAGGCGTATAGGCTGGCGGGCCTCAGCCCCGGCGAGGTTGTGGGCGTGGGGGACAGCGCCATGGATCTAGAGATATTCGAGGCGGTGGGGATCAGGGCGGCCGTGTCCAATGCCGACGAGGAGCTGAGGAGGAGCGCGGACATAGTGTTGAGCAGGCCAAGCGGCTACGGCTTCGCCGAGCTGGCGGAGATGATCATTAGTGGGAGGATAAGGCTTTGAGGGGCCGGGGAGACGCGTACGCCGCCTATAGGATCGCGTTGGCCATAGCGACGTTCTACATGTTGTTCACGGCCCCCCTATCCTGGAACACCTATGATATATCCTATTTCATCGACTGGGCCAGGGCCGCTGAGCGCCACGGCCTGCTGGGCGTCTACAGGTACGCCGAGAAGGTCGCCTATCCCCCGCTAGCCGTGATCAGCTTCCTCGCCTCACACTATGCCGCGGCCGCGGCAGGCCTCGAGCCCATGACCGCGGCCTATAGGCTGGCCGTCAAGCTCTGGCTCTACCTAGTGTTTCTCGCGATAACGCTTGTCCTGAAGAAAGAATATGGGCCGGCCGCGGCCGTGGCGTGGATGGCCGGATACATAGTCTACGCGGTCTACAACGGCTACCAGTTCGATTTCTATACCGCGCTCGGGATACTATTCTCCCATATATATGTATACAGGAGGCCGGCGGCCCCGGGCAACCGCGTCCTAGCCGGGTTCTGGCTGGGCTTCGCCGCCATGTATAAGCAGGCCGCCGCCATATTCGCGCCGCTCCACATAATCCATATGGCTGGCAGGGGGGAGAGGAGATGCGTGGCGGCCTACCTGGCCGGGGCCGCCGCCGCATCCTCGATCGCCATCCCCTTCATCCTCTACGACCCCGCCAGCTTCCTCTACAAGACAATGTTCTTCCATGGGAAAAGGCTTCCGCAGGGGCTGAGTCCCTGGGCTCTCCCCCTGATCCTATCGGGGTACTGGGGGCATGGAACACCCGTCATCCTCACATGGATCTGGGAGCCGGTCTTCCTGGCCGGCTACGCCGTGATCCTCCTGTTGCTCATGGATCGCCGCGGCGAGAGAGCCGGGCTCTACGGGGCCGTCGCGATCCATCTATGGTTCATGCTGACCGGGAAGGTCGGCAACATCCCCTATCTCCTCTGGACCTATCCCTTGGTGGCGGCGGCTCTCGCAGAGAAATGGTCTGGGGGCGGGTTCAAGTACCCTGCCTCCCTCGTCTACGCCGTCCAGGCCCTGGCGGCGTACCTCTACCCCTTCATATACATGACTGTCCCCGCGCTCGCGTGGGGGAGCATCTATATAGTCGAGGACGAGGCGTGGCGCGACGCCTCCCTCTTCTACCAGTCCTTTTTCGCGGGCACCCCTCTCCCCGGGCCCCGGGCCAGCACGTTCTACGCCCGCTACGCCGCCGCTCCAACGCTGTTGTTTCTATACACTCACCGCTTCCTGCTCGAAGCACTCACCGTGTCGCTGTATCTCGGCG
>JALVHX010000182.1 GCA_027028805.1 Desulfurococcales archaeon
GTAAAATACGTTGTGAGGACTAGGAGGGGCGATACATGGGTCAGCGAGCACAGGACAAGGGTTGTCGAGGTCTCCGGGGACACTGGCAGGGTTGAGAAGACCTATCCCATAGTTGCGCGCAGAGCGGTCTCGGGTTTCTCGGTGAAGATGATAGGCAGGTATTATTTATCCAAGCCCGCCGGCGCAAGGCTCCTGGAGCAACATAAGTGGACGAGGAGCGAGGCCACCCGCGTGTTGTCGGCGGAGTTCACGTCGAAGACAGCCGAGGCCATGGGGCTCGACGCTATATGCGACTATGTGAGGGCTCTGGCGAAGAGGATGATGGAGTCCTCGGCCCGCGCCAAGGTCTCGGGGCCCGTGGCGTCTACGCGTGTATTGTCTAGGAGGATAAGGTGCCTCGACCGCTCCGTGAGCTCGAGCGACCTAACCCTTCTCCCCCTATGGATAGTCCCATACTACTATAGGGGTACAACCTACAGGCTCTATGTCGCGGGATGGAACGCCGCGGTGATCGTGGCCGAGGAGCCCATGACTGCTGTGCATAGGCTGAAATACTATGCGCTCGCCACGGCCTCAAGCGGTTTCCTGGCCGGGGCCGCGCTACCGGCCCTCCTCCACCTAGGCGAGGACGCCGCGGCTAAGGCGGCCGGCGCCCTGTTTCTCGGAGGCCTTGTTCTCAACTATTATTTCTCCCGGAAAATGCTGAGCCCGGTCCGCGTCGAGACAGCGGTGCCGGGCACGGGCGGCGGGGGGAGCCCGGCCCCGTCTCTGAGCGAGATAGCCTCTTCTCTCACCAGTGATCTTAAAGGTGTTCTGGGAGAAGCCATCGGCGTTGATCTAGAGGGATTCGGGGAGAGGAGGGATAGGCGGTGAGCGTGGAGGAGGCTGGCGGGAGATACCGGGTTAAATGTAGCTTCTGTGGAGCAACGTTCTATGTACCGAAACACGTCAAGTACGCTACATGCCCCTACTGCGGCACAACAATAGTTCTTGAGACCAAGAAAAGCCTTGAGGAGGAGAAACAGCATTTCCTCTTCAAGACATATGTCTCGGGGAACAAGGCTTATGAGACAGCGCTCGGGTTCGCGGAGGCACAGTGGGGTGCGCCGCGCAGGCTAAGAGAGGAGTCGTCGCTGACGGGTATGAGGATCCACTATATCCCGCTATACATCTATGAGATAAACATAACGGCCGACTGTAGAGGGGTGAAGAAGACTATTATGCCGCTAATATTCGTTGAGAGATACCTGCCCTACACCGTGAAGAAGGCCGGCGAGGAAGTAGCCTATGTATCGGCTCCCGCGGTGGCCCCGCTCCCAATCCCCGTGCCCCCCGACTACGGGTTCCCGGCGCGCGGTAGAGAGTATTTCAAGCCCAGCAAGCTGAAGCAGGGCAGGTATTACCAGCCAACCCTCGACCCCGGCCGTGTACTGGAGAGGCTTAGGAGGAGGTATAGGGAGAAGGTTGTCGAGGAGGCCAGGGAGGCGTGTGGCGGAGAGGCGGAGGTCAGGGATGAGAGCAGGCTCGTGGGCCTAGCACACTACCCGTTCTGGGAGATAAGATACGTGTATGGAGGAGAAACATATAGGGCGATCGTGGACGGCGCCGACGGCACGGTGGTGTATCTCGAATACCCGATCACGGCGAAGTCCCGTATAATGGGGGTCCTCGGAAGCGGCGGAATGATGCTAGGCTCCTTCATCCTGGGAGCAGGCGTATCACTTATAGGAGGGGCGCATCCCCTGCTGGGAGGCGCCGCGGCCGCCGCCGCATCCATCCCCGGAGCCTACATCCTCATGACGCGTAGCGGCTCGGGCAGAGGCACCTACAGGTTCCGTCCAAGCGAGGAGGGCGTGTTCGCGGGCATAAGGTGAAGGGCTTCTTTTCCACAGAGGAAAACTATTTCGCGCCCAAGTGTTTTTTGAGAAGCTCCACCACTATATCCATGCTCCTCCACCGCTCCTCCTTGCTCTTCCTCAGACACTTCATAACTATCCTGCTGATCTCGACGGGTACTCGCGGGTTCAGCTTGTGGGGTGGCACCGGCTCCTTGCCCGTGATCAAGGCTATCAGCTGAACCGGCGACGTGGCCTGGAACGGAGGCCTATGGGTTAACAGCTCGTAGAGGAGGGCGCCGTACTGCCATATATCCGTTCTCCAGTCCACGCCCCCGTAGCGCTCAGGGTCTATCTGCTCCGGCGCCGCATACAGTAATGTGCCCTTGAAGCCGGCGCCGCTCACGCTCATGGATGCGTCGAGGAGCACCTTTGCTAGGCCGAAGTCGCTGACCTTGGCCACGCCGTCCCTTGTAAACAATATGTTCTCGGGCTTAATATCCCGGTGCACTACGCCGTAGTGGTGTGCATATGCCAGGGCCTCCCCGACCTCAACAGCTATCCTGAGCGCCTCCCCCAGCCTCCTCGGCCCGCCTCCCGCGAGCATGTCGCGGAGGCTCCCGCCATCCATGTATTCTATGGCTATGAATGGTATCGGTTTGAGGCCGTACTCTATCACCTTCACGATGTTGGGGTGGCGGAGCCTGCTCCAGGTCTCGGCTTCTCGGCGGAACCCCTCCATGAGCTGGGCCGCCACCGTGGCCCCTGGCTCTATCCGCGGTATCTTCAGGGCAACTATCTCCCCTGTCTCCCTCCGCCGGGCCTTGTATACTATGCTGAATCCCCCCTCACCGATCCTGCCGAGTATCTCGTAGCCCGGTATGGCCGCCGGAGGAGGTGCCGCGGCTTCTCTCTCCGGGGCCCGTGCCCTGAACACGTATACGTGGTGTATTCCCAGCCTTGTTGAGAAGGATACGCGGGCCTCCCCGTGCAACGGCGCCTTGATCCTGATAGATGCCAGTGTCTCCCCCGGCCCGGCTACGAGCTGTGGGGGATAGGCCTCGGCGTTCTCCGCGGAGATCATTATCCTGGCCCTGACGTTGCTCCTGATCCTGAACCGGGCCACAAAGCTCTTCCCGGGCTCCACCTCTCCTGGAGCCGCTATAGGCTCTATCGATATCTCCGCCCTCACCGCCTCGTAGACGAGCTCCCGGGAGGCTAATACGGCGCCCTCCGCGTCCACACAGCTTATCCTGACAACATGTCTCCCCTCCGAGGCCGGCGTTATCTCGAGCACGGCCGCGCCCTTGTCGATGGGTGCGGAGTATGTCCCCCACGGCGTCTCCGCTATAATGGAGCCTGCCCTATTGTCGCTACACGAGACAGTTATCCTCTTAGCCACGCCCACCACGCCTTTCACGCGGCCGGGA
>JALVHX010000183.1 GCA_027028805.1 Desulfurococcales archaeon
AGGCGGCGATGCATTATCTCGGAGGACACGCCGCCTATATAGAGGCGAAGACGACGAGGATGGCGTGGGGCAAGGAGGAGAAAGTCGGCGAGGCAGTTAAGGATGTCGCCGTGATGTATGAGCGCTATGGCCACGGGATAGGTGTGAGGATACTGGACAAGGCGATCGACTATGTCTATGGCAGGGGCAACAGCTATATCAGGGAGATAGCCCGCGCCGCCAACGTGCCGGTCATCAACATGGCTGACGACATGTTTCATCCAACACAGGGGCTAGCGGACCTCTACACGTTCCGCGAGCGGTTCGGGAAGACTGAGGGCAAGAAATACGTGATCATGTGGGCGTATAGCCCTGAGATAAGGGGATGGTGCAGTGTACAGGAGGACATGATACTGTTCCCCAGGTTCGGGGTAGACGTGGTTGTTGCGAGGCCGCCGGGCTTCGACCTCGACCCCAAGCTCGTCGAGAAGGCTAAGAAGCTCGCCGAGGAGCACGGGGGATCCCTGACCTTCACCGACAACTACCGCGAGGCCATCGAGGGAGCCCACGCCGTGTTCCCGAGGAACTGGGCCTCGCCCAAGCTGGTTGAGCTGGGATACAGCAAGTTCAAGGACGAGGAGCTCCGGATCTATGAGAAATACAAGGACTGGAAGGTGACGAGGGAGCTCTTCGACCTAATGGATAAGCATGGAGTATTGATGCACGTGCTCCCCATAATGAGGGGCTATGAGGCAGACGACGACGTGATAGATGATCCCAGGAGATCAATAATATATGAGCAGGCCGAGAACGGCCTGTGGACGAAGGCCGCGGTCCTGGCCCTGACAATGTACGGCGTAAAGTAGGGCCGGGGGCCGGTTCTCTAAAACATCTCTTTTTACCTCCCTCTCCTCCAACGCTGCGGCTAGATCTTGAACCGGCCGTTCTCATAGATCAGTTCTCCGTCCGCGTAGACCCTGTGGCGGCTCATATCCTTTATCATGTCCCAGTGTATGGCGGATACGTTTCTCCCACCCGTCTCCGGGTAGGCGGCTCCGAGGGCCATGTGTATTGTGCCGCCGATCTTCTCGTCGAAGAGTATCTCCTTGGTGAACCTGTCTATGCTGTAGTTTAGACCGAACGCTATCTCGCCCAGCCTCCTGGCGCCCTCATCTGTTTCAAGCATCTTCTTGAGGAACTCCTCTCCCCTACGCGCCGTGGCCTCCACGACCTCGCCTTTCCTGAACACGAGCCTCACGCCCTCAACGATCCTGCCCCTCCAGACCGCGGGGTAGTCGAACTCGACGTATCCCTCGACGCTATCCTCTAGTGGCGCGGAGAAGACTTCTCCGCCCGGCATATTATAGTGGCCGTCATCGTTTATCCACCGCCTCCCATCAACCCTGAGCACGAGATCTATGCCCGGCCCCGTGTAGCGGAGCTCCGAGACCTTGTTGAGGTATTCCGCGATCCTCTCCTGCTCCCCCGAGATCCTCCTCCACTCCTCCACGGGATCCTCCTTATCAGCCTTCACGGCCGCGTAGACGAAGTCCTCGAACTCCAGTATACTCATCTCGGCCTCCTGGGCCATGGCCCTGGTGGGATAGGGGGCTATAACCCAGCGTAGCTCCCCCCGAGCACTCCTATCCATGAATATCTTGGTCAGCTCCCTCCTCGCCGCGCTCCTCCTCTTCATCTTCTCCGGGTCAACCCCGGCCAAGTGCTTGGTGTGGCTCGGCGCGAGAATAGTTATGAAGACATCAACCTTCCTCATAATATCGTATTCCAGCATGCTCACATGCTCCAATACCTCCGGGCCAGCCTCCCTATAGAATATCTCGTCCAGCACCTCGTCCCTAACACTGGTTATAACGGGGTAGCCGCCGCGCCGCACAACCCATCTATAAACCTCCCTTATAAGCGGGAGAGCCTCAAAGCCCCCGCTTATAACAACCTCGTCGCCCCGCTTAACACCAACACTATACTCCACGAGAAGACGGGCAAGACGAGACACACGCGGATCCACCATCCCCATCACCCATAGAACACCTGATCCCATGATTATGTATGTATTCACGTATATATCTCGGACAATTTATAGAGTATAACGCTGGAGACGCGCGGAGGTGCGGCGGGATGGCTGAGAAGTGTAGTGTTGAGGGATGCGGTGGCGCGGGAGAGTATAGGGTGAGTTATCTGGAGGCCAGGGTTCTTGAGGAGCATGGGTATAAGCTGAGGGTTTACCATGCTCACCCGCCTAGGAGGCCCGGGGTGGTCTATCTCTGCGAGGAGCACTATAGGTTGCTTAAGAAGCTTAGGCGGGAGATAGAGAAGGCCGAGCGCATGGCTATGAAGGGGGCCTAGGGTGGGAGAGAAGGGGTCTTGTTTCCCCGCCGTGGCCCTCGGCAGTGTTCTCTAAATAACCCTGTGTTATAGCTGTGTATCTGCTTTATGTGAGCGGGTGCGAGGGCTACTTGCCCTGGTGCGCATAGGCCTTGGCCGGGGACAGGTATGCTGGGAGCAGGGTTCTGGAGGAGATCGAGGAGGCTCTTCTGCGCCGCTGGGGAGGGGCTGTCCGGTTCGTGTATGTGAGGGTGGAGGATACCCCCGAGCCCGAGAAGGGGCCGGGGATAGACGAGATTGATCTACCGGAGAGTGTTGCCCGGAGGCTGGTGGAGCAGGGGATAACGCGTCTCTACAGGTTCCAGTACGAGGCGTATAGGAGTATAAGGGCGGGAAACCACACGGTGATAGCGTCGGGCACCGGGACCGGTAAGACGGAGGCCTTCCTGCTCCCAATACTCGCGGATGCGGCCGAGACAGGGGGCCGCGGGAACCCGGTGGCCGTGATCATGTATCCAACAAAGGCGCTTGCCAGGGACCAGGCGGCCAGGATCAAGAGCCTGTTGGCTGGGACAGGGCTCTCGGTGGCGGTGTATGATGGAGACGTGCCCCGGCATATCAGGTCCAGGATAGCGAAGTATCCCCCAACCATACTGGTGACGAACCCCGACATGGTTCACGTAGGCCTCGTCCTCAGCAACAATATACGCCGCCTCCTCCGAAACGCTAGATACGTTGTGCTCGACGAGCTCCACGTATACGAGGGCGTGTTCGGGAGCCACGTGAAAGCCGTGCTGGAGAGGCTCAGGATCTTCCTCCGCCGCACACCAATATTCATAGGCTCCTCCGCCACCATAGGGAACCCCGGGGAGCACGGGGAGAGATTGTTCGGCGAGAAACCCGTGGTGGTCGAGGGGCCCAGGTGGCGGAGGGGGAGAGCCT
>JALVHX010000184.1 GCA_027028805.1 Desulfurococcales archaeon
ATGATACCGTGACCCTTGATCTTATCCTCTTAGCCAGCCAGCCCCCCTTAACCATTGAGAGATGCTTACGCACGGTATTTAGCTCAACAATATCAGCCCCGCTCTCCATAAGCATCCTGGAGACCCGCGCTATATCATCCAAGCTCAAGCCCGGCCTGGGCTGCTCGAAAAGCGCTGAGCCTCCCCCACTAATCAATACAAAGACGATGTCTCCTGGAGAAACCTCGTTCTCGATGTAACCCAGTAGTTTCTCAGATGATCTAAGAGTGTTCTCGCCAGGTATCGGGTGATCCCCGCGTAGAACCTGTACAGGCCCCTCTTTTCCCTCATCTCCCGGATGTATAACAACGCCTCCCGCAACCATGTCTCCGAGAACCCGGAGAAGACCCCTCACCATGCCCCGCGACGCCTTGCCAAACCCCACCACATGTATCTCTCCCCTAAGCAACAGCTCTAGCGACCCCATGATCCTCGCAGCGCCGCCGACGACCTTGACAGCCGCCTCTACAGCCCTAGCGGGATCCGCCGCAGATACACCCTCGAGAAGAGCCTCCAGGATCAACCTCTCTTTATCGCCCAGCCCCATGACGACCACATCATTGTATTTCTCCTCTACGAGATTTTTAATCCTGCCCCGCCGGAGCCGACGATGCAGTAAACAATAGTTACAGAGAAGCCCCGGGGCCCCATATATAAGAGGGTTGCTCTATACTCGGGGGTTGATACGGCTTGGTCAAACACAGGCTCACTATAACCATAAACCTCCATATGCTGGGCTCACGCCTGCAATCAATGAATAGACCATATATCCACCTACATGAGCTGGCGGGGATGCTTTCAACCACCCCCCAGACAGCCGGAAAGGTTGCATCGATGCTTGTCAAGCTTGGCTATCTCGAGAAATGGAGCAGGTCTGTCTATAGGATTAAGAGGAATAATATGCTTGTTGAAAAACAAGCGCCTGTGACGACGCATTACTACTAGGTAATCGCGCCAACCATTACCCGGTTCATGGGCCTAGGAAGTCCTGGGGCTTCGGGGGCTCCGGTCTCAATCCTTTTCTCTCCCTTATCTTCTTCACCAGTTCAGGCAGCATCGAGTCCGGCACAGGGGCCCATCTGCTGAACTCTTGTCCCCATATAGCTTTCCCCGCTGTCGCGCCACGCAACGCCTCGGCTAGGTCGAAGGATTCCGCCACAGGTATTTCAGCTATGATCCTGATAAGGGGGCCCATCGAGATCGTCTGCAGTATGCGGCCACGCCGCTTAATCAGCACAGTGTTGACGTTGCCCATATACTCTATCGGGACACGTATGTCGAGTTTCTGGATGGGCTCCAGCAGCGTCGGCCTCGCTGTCAGCATGCCGGCGTATATAGCGTTGCGTACAGCGGGGTATATCTGGCCGGGGCCGCGGTGTGCCGGATCCTCGTGTACGACCGCGTCATGGAGCACCACTTTGACGCCGCGCACGGGCTCCGCCGCCAAGGGGCCCTCCCTCATGGCTAGGCGGAACGCCTGTATTATAGTGTCCTTTACCTCGCGCAGGTGCTGGACACCCGTGGTCATGTCGACGAACACGTCGATGTTCTCGTCTATAGCCCATATTCTTCTAGCCTCGTCGTGTTTCCATCCGGCCTGCTCCCGGAGTATCTTAGCCCTCTCCCTGGGGTCCATGTCCTCCGTTATAATACCCTCATGTATAAGCTCGATCGTCTTCTCGTCGAGCGGCTCAACGTGTATATAGAACTTGTTGTGCTTGTTAGGCGACTTGCCCTCGAAGACCTTGCTGACGTCCCTTATGCTCTCACGATAGACTATGACCGGCGGCGAGACCTCCACGTCTAAGCCATAGTTCTCGCGGAGAAACGTTACCGCTATCTCTATGTGCAGAGGCCCGACACCGCTTAGCAGGTACTCGCCCGTCTCCTCGTTTATCTTCACGACAAGGCTTGGATCCTCTATGCTCAGCTTGTGGAGCGCATCTATGAGCTTGGGTAGGTCACGGGGATTCTTGGGCTCTATGGCAACGGTTACAACAGGCTCGCTCAGAAGCCTAAGCCTCTCGAAGGGAACCATGACATCCTTATAGCTTGGATCCACAACGGTTTCTCCAGCCCTAGCCCTGTCGAGGCCCAGCACAGCCGCTATATTGCCCGCGACAATCTGATCAGCCAGCTCACGGTACGGGCCCATATATAGGCTTACCTGTAGTATCCTCTGCTTCGTCCTAGCGTTGACAAGCCAGACCTCTTCCCCCGCCCTAACTGTTCCCGACAACACTCTGCCCGTAGCGACGAGGCCCGCGTGTGGGTCGACGTGTATCGCGTTTATAAGCATAACCAGGGGGCCATCCGGATCCGCGTTGAGTATTGCCTGGCCGAGCTCGCTGTTTATGTCGCCCCTCCATATCTTGGGTATACGGTACTTCTGCGCCTCCCTCGGGTTCGGTATATATTTAACAACCATGTCCAGGATCGCTTCATGTAGAACCGCTGTCTTCCTAAGCTCCTCTACGCCCGCCTTACCCTTCTCGTAGGCCTTCACTATATCACTAAACTTTATACCCTTCTCCTTAGCCATCGGGATCGTGAAGCCCCATCGATCCTTAGCGCTTCCAAACGCTACCTGGCCCTTCGCCGGATCAAGCATCCAGAGCTTCTTGAACTCCTTGTCAGCATAAGTATAGATTATCTGGTTAACCTCCTTGATTATCTGGACAAACCTCTGCTGTATCTCCTGGGGAGATAGACGCAGCTCCTTTATGAGGCGATCAACCTTGTTTATAAACAACACCGGCCTAACCCTCTCCTCGAGCGCAAGCCTCAGATACATCTCGGTCTGCGTCATAACACCCTCAACAGCATCCACAACGAGCACGGCCCCATCTATTACTCGTAGACTACGCGTCACCTGGGCGCTGAAATCTATGTGGCCAGGCGTGTCAATCAGGTTGATCACGTACGGCTTGCCCTTGTACTCGTGGTAGAGGCTCACGTTGGCTGACTGAACCGTTATGCCGCGACGCTGCTCCACGTCAAGATAGTCGAGAGCAAGCGCCTCGCCTGCAACCTTCTCGGAGAGTATGCCCGCAGCAGCTAATAGGCTGTCCGACAACGTGGTTTTCCCGTGGTCGACATGGGCTGTGATACCTATGTTTCGCACCTGGTCGAGATTCTTCATTATCTTAAGTATCTCCTGGGTCTGCTTATACCGGCCCATCTCAAACCAGCCCTTCCCAAA
>JALVHX010000185.1 GCA_027028805.1 Desulfurococcales archaeon
AGTATGGTAGGAAGGCTTTGTCGGCGATAAACACTAGTCTCCGCACAAACCTCCGCACCCTATACCAGAACTGGGTTTACGCCGCCCTCCTGATACACGTCTACAGGCCCGGCGCCCACATCCACTACCCGGAGCACAGGGTGCTGGGGTTCGAGAGGAGCGGTAAGCAGAGGCTGCGGTGGATACCCCCGAACCTCGTGGTCTGGATACCCGGGCACGGCTACCTGAGCTTCTTCCTGGAGGCGCCGAGGCCTATAGCGTGGGAGGACACGGGGGATCTCAGGAGGGCGTGGAAGCTCTACACAGCGCTCAGGCCCGACATGATGGTCTACGGCGGCAGGATCCTGGACATGCTGGATGCCTCCAACACGCCCCCGATAAAGCGGCCCGACGTGATAATAGAGTGTAAGGAGCTGATAGACTGGTATCGGAGAACAAGGGATGTCAAGGGCCCCCTAGCCCGCCCACTCACCGCGGAGGAGTGGAGGAACAAGTGGATAAGGGGGCTCTGGGAGGGCCTAGCCGACGTGCTCGGCGTCGAGAAGCCGGGAGAACTAGGGGCTGAGAAGAAGAGGGGTGTTAGGCTGAGCGAGGTCAAGGTGGTCGAGCTCTACAGGGCCGTGTATAATCCGAGGAGGATGTATCTCGTCTCCCGGTACAGCGTGCCGGGGGATGTGAGGAGTGAGCTGGAGGCCCACGACATAATAGTGGTGGACAACGTGGGCTTCAACCCCGCGGAGCTCGCGGGGATCGCGGAGGATCTCCTGGAGACTGCTCGGGGGGAGGCCGTGCTCCACCTCGAGGTAACCATGCCTGAGCTCGCCGAGCTCCTCACCAGGCTGCGGGAGAGGAGCAATGGAGACTATGAGAGGATAATATATGAGGCGTTGAAGACATATATGGAGAAGAAGGGTCTCACGGCGTGACCACGGCCAAGATACTCCTGCTGAGAGCCTACGCGGAGACAAGCAGCAACGGCTACTACTCCCCGCTACACCGCGGCAACTGCCCCACCCTCCTCCCAATACCCGAGGAAGGCGTTCTCCGCGCCAAGCCATGGTTCATGGATCCCCGGAGAACCAGGAGCCCCTGCACCGGGGAGCCGTTATCGACCTATTACCCGGTTGAGCACGCCGCGACCCCTATACACAATGATCCACGCCTAGACCTCGGCCTATACACCGACTACTATATGCCAGGAGGGAGGCTCCCCTCGAGGCCCGGCAAGAGGCTGGGGAGAGGGGACGTGCTCCTCTTCATGGCGGGCCTCGCCCAGTACCCCGATGAGGCGTGGAGGAGGCCGAGAAGTCTCCGGGAGCAGAAGAGGTTGTTCGATGAGGCCCGGAGAAGGGGCCGGGCCGCCGTATACCTTGTGGGAGGCATAGTCGTAGAGGAAATAGTGGATACGGGGCTCGTGGGCTGGGAGAAGGCTGTGCGGCGCCACCCAGTCCTAGCCTGTAGCCCCCACTACTACAGGGTCATGGACGAGCCTGTGGCGGTTCTGGGCAGGGGCTTCACCCTACAGCCCCCTCCACGCATCAGCTGCGGCCGGGGCCCGTGCAGGGGCTTCACGATGCTCCTCGGCGACGCTGCGCTGGGGGCGGCAAGGAACAATTACCGGAGGACAAGGGTCGTGGAGTGGCGTGGAAACTGGACTGATTTCCTCGAGGAGCTCGCCGCAACCCTGTCCACGCGCGTAGTGGAGCAAGACCATAATCATCCATGCGTCATGGAGACGCACGATGGAGCCGTGGGCCCCGGGTAGCTGGCCGCCGGGATAATTGTTCATGATTTTATGAACGTTTTCTTTAACCGTATATAGAAAATCTTTTATACCACGCACGTGTAATTACTTCTTGGGTGCACAAACATGAACGGGGGTGAAACAGCCGGGAAGATGCGTACATGGGACGCGCTGCGGGAAGTGGCGCGGGGGCTGAGCTGTCTCGTAGAGGAGAAGCAGTACACCTATATAGACAAGATCGGCGACGCGTTGACGCCCGATATAGCGGTGAAGGCGTTGAAGGACGCCCTCCGCGCCCTCAGGAGCATGAAGGCCGCGGAGGGAGGGGCGAGGATATATATACCGTCGATGGAGGCCGTGGAGCAGGTTATACGCGCCATCGAGCAGGATCTCGAGAACGCTGTCATACTCGCCACACTGGCCCTCGCGTCCTCCTGTAGCGCGTCCTCCCCCCAGGAGGACAAATCCTAGATCCATGGGAGGTGAGAGGCATGTACCCATATCTATCCATAGGAGTCCGGTTCAAGGCGGATGTAGAGGCCTTGAACATGTCTGAGAGCGTGGGCAACGTCACTAGGCACAGGAGGGCTCCGGTGCTGCTGAAGGACAGGGATGAGTATAAGCTAGTCTATGTGCCGGCTATAAGCGGCGAGAGCCTCGCCCACGCCTACCAGCGTAATATCGTTGAGATCGCTAAGCTCGTCTATGATAAGCCGCCCCTGGACGAGTGGAGCCTACGCGGCGAGTTCATAAAGTTCGCGGACGCGAAGCATCTCTCGCCGAGCCTGAAGAGCCTGGTGGCCGGGGCTAAGAAGATGAAGGAGGAGGAGTTCCAGCACATGTTCGAGAAAACCGCTATCGCGGAGAGCCTTGTGGCGGATATAGGCGGGTTCCTGTACGCGGAGACTCCGCCTGTGAGGCGCACCAGCCCGTTCCGCATAGGCTACGCAGTTCCCGTCGAGGAGGCTGTGCGGCAGTCGATCATAGAGGCGCAGCTCCATACACGCAACGTGCTGGCAGGCATAAAGGCGGGCGGCGAGGAGAGGCAGGCGCAGATGATCTATTACGTCGAGGTGGCTAGCAGCGTGTATGGTGTGACAGCGTCCCTCGACCTAGACATGATCGGTAAGACGAGCATGGTGCGCGTCGAGAAGGCTGTGGACGATGAGGAGATTAAGAGGAGGATCAGGATAGCTGTCCTGGCGCTGGCGGTGACGCTGGGCCAGAAACTGTTCGGCGCGAAGCTGTCTAGGTTCACGCCGATACTGGAGATCATAGATGCGGTGGCCGCGTTGTCGAAGCCGCTCCCGTTCAACGTGTCGCCGCCGCAGAAGAAGGGGTATATAGAGGATACCGCTAGGAGGGCTGAGAGGTACAGGGAGCTGTTGGAGAAGACCGGTATACCGGGGACAATGATCAAGCTCTACGGCTACAACGCGCCGAGCCTCGAGAACAACTATGGTAGCCTGGAGGAGCTGTTCTCAGCAATACTAGGAG
>JALVHX010000186.1 GCA_027028805.1 Desulfurococcales archaeon
ATCCTGCTCGTGCTAAACAATGCTATAAGAAGAGGCCTCCTGCCACCAATAAAGATCTATGTCGATGGCCTAATAAGCGAGGTCACAGCTGTGCATACAGAGTATCCCGAGTACCTTAACAAGGAGATTAAAGAAATGATCTATAGAGGCGAGAACCCCTTCATAGCTGATAACATAGAGATCGTGCGCGACGAGGACAAGACCAGTATAGTTGAGGATAGGCCGAGCATAATACTCGCGACATCGGGCATGCTTACCGGCGGCCCCGCCCGCGAGTACCTGCAGCTACTCGCACCGGATCCACGCAACGCGCTCGTATTCGTAAGTTACCAGGCCGAGGGCACCCTTGGCAGGCAGATTAAAGACGGCATGCGGCGCGTGACCCTAGCTGATCACGATAGGGGCCTGGGTCCAGGGGTTAGCCGTATACGTGTAATAGATATACGTATGGAGATACACAGCATCGATGGCTTCAGCGGGCACAGTGATCAGGCCGAGCTCATAAAGTATGTGAGAAGCATAAAGCCGAAGCCACGCATGATTATACTGAACCACGGTGAGCCGGGAGCTATATCAACCCTCGCCGGCCTAGTTAAACAGGTGGTGAGGAACCCTAGATCCGGGTATCCGCCTGGAACCAGGGTGTTTACACCATATGTGCTTGATTCGCTAAATCTTACGTCGAGGAAATAAGGAGGCCTGGCTCGACAACCAGGGCCGCCGGATATTTCCATTTCTTTCTACATGTATCTACATGTATAAGTATATGTAGGGGATAAGTGCTAGACACGCATTAATACATGTGCCGCTTATGCGGATCCCGGGGGAGACGTCGGCGCCATAACGGTGATCGGGTTGGGTGGCAGAAACCCTCATGTGATCACGCTTCCTGTACGCATTATAGTTGGGAACGGCGTGCTATATGGTACTCCACAGTATCTGAGAGAGCTGGGATATCGCGGGGCCAGGATCGGCGTTGTCACAGGCCCCCATGTATACGATAAGCATGGGGCCAGGCTCATAGATGTTCTCGAGGAGGCCGGCTACCGGACTAGATATTGGATTGTCAGGGACGCTCATAAGGATACCGCTGACAGCGTGGCACGGGGGGCCGGCGACTATGGCGTAGATCTATTAATAGGTCTTGGCGGCGGGAAATCAATTGATCTAGCTAAGTATGCTGCTCATGTAATTAAGAGGCCTTTTATAAGCATTCCCACGGCGGCAAGCCACGACGGCATCGCCAGCCCCTTCGCCAGCCTCAAGGGAACTGGCAGAGTTACCAGTGTGAAGGCCGCGACTCCCATGGCTATAATAGCTGATGTCGAGGTTATATCAGGTGCTCCACGCCGTCTCCTAAACAGCGGTGTCGGGGATCTTGTGGGCAAGCTCTCAGCCGTCAAGGACTGGAGGCTCGCCCATAAGCTTAGGGGCGAATACTATGGAGAGTATGCGGCACAGCTAGCGCTTCTCTCAGCCAAGCATGTTATAAGATACCATGAGCTCATAGCCTCGGGCAACCCTGAGGGGGTGAGGATTGTCGTGGAGGGTTTGATAAGCAGTAGCGTCGCAATGTGTATCGCCGGCTCGAGCCGCCCGGCCAGCGGCTCCGAGCACTTGTTCAGCCATGCACTCGATATGATAGCGCCGCGGCCGGCTCTTCATGGGGAACAGGTGGGTGTCGGCACTATAATGATGCTTTATCTATATGGTGACCCGAGGTGGAGGCTTGTTAGAAGGGTTTTAAGGAAAATAGGGGCGCCCACAACTGCCAGGGAGCTGGGCATACCCCCGGATATAATTATAAAGGCTCTCACCATAGCACATAAGATCAGGCCTGAGCGCTATACCATTCTAGGAGACAAGGGGCTTACCTGGGAGGCTGCTGAAAAACTGGCACGCGAAACCGGTGTAATAGACTAGGCTGGCACCTGGTGCAGGGTATCCTATGAGCCTTCTGTAGCAGCTTCCGGCTGCTCAGCCTTCTCTACCCCTGTTTCCTCGGCCGCCGCTTCCCCTTTTTCCTCCTCTCCCGGCTTCTCTTCTCCGGTTTTCTCCTTGGGCTTGGGGAACTCTATTGCTTCTATGAAGATCACTCGATCAACCTTGTCCTTGAAGAGCTCGTATACTATGGATGCATATGCTATCTTAGAATACTGTATATCTTTCTTCGTCATGAGCCGTGACGGTATGTATACTATGACTGTTCTCTCGTCCTCCTTATACTCTGTCTTCACCGTCCCCAGGGGCGCCGAGAAATAGCGGGCCGCCAAGGCCTCTAGTTTCTCGTTGAAGTCCTCTAGTTTCTTCACGATCTTAACCCTGTAGACCAGGGTCTTCCCCGCTAAGGGGTGGTTGAAGTCTACTACTACACGGCCCCCCGTAACGGCTCTAACAATTCCGCGGGAGCCGTTTATCTCGACGATGTCCCCGATGGAGGGTACGTGTCCTCTTCTCCTAAACTCTCTTATACTATACCGCTTAACAAGGGATGGGTCATGTTCTCCGAACGCTTTCTCAGGCGGTATCTCGATCTCTTTCTCTTCGCCCGGCTGCATCTCCCTGAGAGCTTCCTCCAGGCCCTTTATAACCCATCCCCTACCTAGTATGACGAGCATGGGCCCATATACTTGGTCCTTATCGTAGAGCCTGTGTTTCTTAGCTATCTCCTCGCTTGTCGTATCAACAACGACGTCTGTGCCCTTGACACGAGCAGTGTATTCTATTAATATGAAGTCGCCGTCCTCCACCACGCCACACCTCATGACGCAGCCTTTTTATCTATATTATTTATTATGCGTCAGCCTTCTCTCCTTAAGGCATCTATACTTGTAGTTAATAAGTCGATTGGGCCGTATACGCGTGAGCCTATAGAATGGTGGACCGGCCGGGATTTGAACCCGGGGCCTCCGCCTTTCCCGACCAGGCCCTCCCTCTAGAGGGGTTTGCAAGGGCGGCGCTCTTCCGAGCTGAGCTACCGGCCCATGTGCTGCTCTATATAATTGGGTGATACAGGTACCCCTTATATTTATTGTCTCAGCCCCTGTGCGCCTCCTAATGGAGACATGGAGGGTTCTTTGAATATAGTATCCTTGGTTAAGGATCCAAAACCGCTGACACTATGGCAGGCGAGGCGTGTTAAAGGAGCAGTATACCGAGCGGTGTTAACGTATCCTGATCCTGTTGACCTTTTTGTTCTGCCATCTATATCTTCTTATACGTTTACTCCTGCCGTAGC
>JALVHX010000187.1 GCA_027028805.1 Desulfurococcales archaeon
CCTGAGCGCCCACCTTATCTCCTCGTAATCCCTATCCGTCTCGAAGAAGCCCGTGGAAACAGGATACCTCGAGACAGCCACCGCCTCATACACCCTTAGATCCATGTACTCCGGCAAAGCTATATCCGATGAATAAGAAACCAGCCTGGCCACCGCTCTCGCAGGCATCCTCGAGAGCTCGCGGCCGTCGAGATAGACGGAGCCGCTGTGGCCCACGAGCCCCGCTATGGATTTGAGCAACGTGGTCTTCCCGCTCCCATTAGGCCCTATCACGGCCAAGGGCCTGCCCATATAGGCCTCGAGAGACACGTTGTCGAGAATACGGCGGCCCGCCGCCTCGACGCCGAGGCCTGTGCACCTGAGAAGCATCCGTCCCACAGCCCCCGCCGACACGCTACACCCTCCTCCTCATCCTGCCGGCCAACACAGCTATATAGAACACGGCCCCTGCAGCACTGGATATAGCCCCCGCGGGTATCTCCCCGACAACGCCTGCGAGATATATGCGGGAGGCGTTGTCCGCGGCCAAGAGGATCAGGGCGCCGGTTATCATGGAGAGAGGAGCCACGAGCCTGTTGTCGCCGGTGCCCAGCAAAAGCCTCGCTATATGGGGCGCGGCGAGCCCTATGAAGCCTATCAGGCCACAGCAGGCCGTGACCGCGGCAGAGGATGCGCCGGCCACGAGGGATACCATGAGCCTCACGCTACCCGGCCTATAGCCGAGCTGGCCCGCGTACTCGTCTCCAAGCAACAACGCGTTAAGCGGCTTCGCATACACCGCGTAGAGGACTACCAGCGATGCGAGAGCGGCGGCCAACACCGGGATATAGCCACGCGTCACCGCGACCAGGCTACCCGCCAACAAGTAGTAGGCGGCCCTGCTCCTCGACACCGCTATATAGGCGAGAACCACGGAGAACCCGGAGAACAGGCTGTTGACACCGATCCCGGCCAACACGTAGGAGGCCGCCGAGCCCCCCACATACTCCGCGAGCACCACCGCGGCGGCGAGCGCGGCGAGGCCGCCCACGGCCGCCGCCAACGACAACGCGTAGGGATCCATGACGCCTGTCGATAAATAGAGCACGTAGGCCGCGAAAACAGCCCCCGAGCCTATGCCGAGAACATAGTGGTCAACCAACGGGTTCCTCAGAGCGCTCTGGAGGAAGAGGCCTGAGCCGCCGAGCACCGCCCCCGCCAGCAACGCGGCCGCTATCCTGGTCGCCCTGTATGCGAGAACCCTCTGTATACCCGGCCCCGGCCCCTGTGTATAAAAATATATGGAGAGCACGGCTAGTAGGAGCGCGGCCGCCAGATACGCCTCCAGCACCCTAGCCCTCACTGGCCACACGCCTCGCCAGGAAAGCGTATAGGAGCGCGGCGGCTATTATCAGTGACACCAGGAGGGCGTAGAGCGTGAAGCCCGGCTCGGCGCCGCCCTGTTCTCCTCCCCCGCCCTGCGCCGCCGCGAGGAGCTGGGCCAGGCCTAGGGCGCCATAGCCTATACGGGGCCCCGGCCTGGAGAGCTCGTCGGTCAACGTCTCATTGGCCTCGGCCACGACTACGCCGGATAGATCAACACCCTTCTCCTCGAGATCCCTCGGCGACACCGGCTTGAGGAGAACATATATATCGGGGCTGGCCGCCGCCAACTGCTCGGGGTTCATGGACACCCAGCCCTTCTCGCCGACAGCGTTGACGAGCCCGATCCTATCCAGCACGTCGTCTATGAAAGTGCCGCGGCCGGCCACCCATATAGCGTTACTCGCATCTATGACCACGACAACCCTCTTCCCCCTGAGACCCGTTCTCTCGACAACGCTATGGGCCTCATCGATCATCCTCTCTATATCGCCTATGACCGCCGCCGCCCTGTCATCGCCGACGCCGAGCGCCTCGGCGGCAAGCCTTATATCCCCGTAGACGTCGTCGACGCTACGAGCGGCCCCTCCATGGAAATATATCACCGTGAGATTGTTGTCCTCGAAAACCCTCAGCAACCCCCTATGCGCCCCCGCATCGGCGAAAACAACGTCGGGCTCCGCCCCCAGGATTTTTTCCACCGACACGTTCCAGTAGCCCCCCACATCGACCACGCCATGGCTCCTACAGTAGCCCGATATGTTCATGAAGCCCGTGCTCATAGAATACGAGTCCGCGGCGACAAGCCTGTCCTGAGCCCCCAGCATGAAGATCGTCTCCGTTATGGCGGGGGACAGCGATGCGACACGCCTCGGCGGCCCCTCCAACACGATCGTCCTGTTCAACGCGTCCCTTATAGTGATCGAGCCGGGCCAGGCCCGCGTATACGAGATTGTCTGGAGCGGCGCCAGGGATAAGAATAGAAGGACGGTGATCACCAGAGCATGGGCCACCCTGACCATATGGCTACCCCCTCCACATGTACCGTTGGATGAGATATGTAACCATAGCAGACTACCTAATTAAACTATCCCGATCCCCCTCATCCAGGAGCCCCTAGGGTAGAAGAGGGAGCCTAGCCGCGTCCCCGCGAGAGCCCCGCGTACAGCTCGCGGGGAAGACGGGCTATGTAGAGGAGGCTGTCGAGCTCCACGGGATGCGGATCCGAGACCACTATTATGGAGTGGGGTGGATCCGGGTAGGTGTATCTCTTCAGGCGCGGGAACAGGTCAGCCCTCACCACTTGGTCGTCGGAGGCGATGCGGGCCAGTCCTACCGCGAGGGCCCCGGGCAGGATCGGTGTGCATCCCTGCTCGCCACAGTATTCTTCCTCAAGCCTCATCGCTATATCAACGGCCTCGCTTATCCTCATCGCCCTCCCCTCCTCCAGCCTCAGATCCAGTAGCACTAGGCTGTGAAGCCTCCTCTCATAGTTCTCGCGTATCGTCTCTATCGTTGAGAACGGCTTGAATCCCTCGGGGTAGACGAGCGTCGTCGTTTTACCGAACCTATACGCCTGGAGACCCGTGGCGCTCGCGGCGGCCGAGTATATGGACACGTTATGGGCCACCTTCACCTCTACGCCGCGTCTAAGAGCCTCTGATCTGATCGCGTCGTGCGTGGTCGCTATGAAGGGGTCTCCGGGAACAGCCACCGCCACCCTGCGCCCCACGGCCTCCTCTATGATCCTATCCATGCCCTGCTCGAGGTCTCTCCGGGAGGCCACTATTATCTCGCCTCGGGTGTAGCGGCGGAGCGTCTCGGGGCTGAACCCGGGTATGATGCTGGTATAGGCGTCGACGTATACCTT
>JALVHX010000188.1 GCA_027028805.1 Desulfurococcales archaeon
CGTCTCCCTAGTTGATGCGGCCAGGAATACGCGGCCTCCGCGGAGAAGCGTGTGGGCGCTGGATAGGGTTATCCTGGGTATGACCAGGTAGGGCTTCATGGGGGCGTAGGGGTCTGGGGCGGCGAGCCTTCTCCCCCGGGCGAGGAGCACGTTGGCCGCCATGTAGAGCAGGCTCCGGCGCCCGCTCCACTCGCCGCCATATATTATTATTGGGAGGCCCCGCTCCGCCAGGTCGGCCAGCCTCGAGGCGTGGCGGAGCAGGCTCTCCTCGTAGATGATGGCTGAGGGAGGCTTCCCCACCACGACGCCTATCTCCGCGGCCGAGCCGAGGGGCCTGTAGGACGCGTATGCCAGGGGCCTGGTCTCCTCGACAACCCTGTCTATCCACGCCAGGAGCCCGGGTACATCCACCCCTCTCTGCTCCGCCCACTTCCTGTGCTCACCTATCTCTATAAGGCGGCCCAGTATCTCTAGGAGAACCCTGTAGATATACGGGCTGTCTAGGTACGCGGCGGCCGCCGCGAGCCTATAGGAGACGGGCTTGAACCTGTGTATCCAGAACATTTTCTCGAGACCCGCGGCCGCCTCCCGCCCCACAACGCCTCCCAACACCTCTCTCAGAACACCCGAGGCCTCGGCGCCTATCGATAAATATAGGGCGAGGGGGACAGCGGCCGCCGCCAGAAACCTGTCGCCAGTCTCCTCCACTATGGCCAGGAGATCGCCGAGCCTCCTGGGATCAACGCGTCCCCGGAGAACCCCTGAGACACCGCGCACATCGACACCGTCGACGGATACCACGGCATCCATGACAACTGATCCTCCATGGATCCACTGGAGCGGCGTCTCCCGGGCAACCACACGGGTGCCCCCGGCCGCGGCGGGAGAGAGGGATTCCTCGTCGACGCATGGGGTATTGTCTGAATATGGCTCGTGGCTGTAAATAACTCTTCTATATATACATGATATACATGGATCCCGTATCTATGCATATATACTTGGGTTGGCCTCGGCGATCCAGGGTTATTGGATGCGCCGGCCGCGGGGGCCCGGTGTACTGGTTAGGGGGGTCCTGGTTTCCGGCGGAGGGCTGGTCGGCGGCGATAATTCTTAAATAGCGTTGGTGGTTGTCCTAATTATTCTTCTCCTCCCCCATTACACGTGTTACGGGGATGGTGGCTGTGTTGCTTAGGCTTGCCGGGTGCTTGCTGGTTCTCTACGTGTTCTTGTCGTTGTTTTTCCTGCCGGCCTCTGTGGCTGGCTCCGGGTTGCGTGTCGGCGGGGGTTCGGGCGCCTCCGTGTATCATGGATGGTATCGTGTCTTCTTCATGCCCCGCGACGCGGAGAGGGCGCTGGATTTTGTCCTCTACCTGCTCGACAACGCTACTGAGTCGATTTATTTCACGGCCTATGGCTTCTCTCTGAGAAGCGTTGCGGATGCCTTGATCGATGCCCATGACCGCGGCGTTGACGTCAGGCTTGTCACGGACGGCGACCATTATGATGACAGCGAGATCCAGAGGCTGATCAGCAACGGGGTGCCGGTGGTGGCGGAGACGGGCAGGGGGATTATGCATAACAAGTTCGTGGTAATTGATCACAGGATAGTGGTAACGGGCTCCACGAACTGGCACTGGGAGTGCTTCAGCAACAGGCACAACAACATGATAATAGTCAAACACCCTGAGGTGGCGAGCAGGTATGAGGCAGAGTTCATGGAGATGTGGAGCGGCACCTTCCATGGAGGAGCCCCTACGGAGAACCCCGACATGTATATATGGCTCAACGATAGCCTGGTCGAGGTGCACACCTATTTCGGCCCCGACGATGATCCCGCGGACAAGCTTCTCTCCCTCATGGATTCCGCGGAGACACGGGTCTACTTCATGAGCCTCATCTTCACCCGCGACGACCTGGCGGAGAAGCTGGTGGAGCTCGACAACGAGGGCCTCCGCGTCATGGGGATACATGACAACGGGGAGGCGAATAACCCGGGTAGCAAATACAAGTTTCTCAGGGACAACAACGTGTATGTGACGGGAGACGGCGACGACATGATCCTGCACAACAAGATATTCATAGTAGACGGTGCCGTGTGGACGGGCTCCATGAACCCCAGCTACAGCGGCACCACGCGCAACGACGAGAACGTGCTGGTTATAAGGGATCCCAGGCTCGCCTCCCTCTATGTCGGAGAGTTCAATTATATCTGGAGTAGCTATAGCGTGAACATAACCGTCGACGTATACGGGCCGGATGGATCGCCGGTGACCGGGGCCCTCGTCGAGGCCTCTCTCGGAGACTGGAGGATGAGGGCCTACACGATCAACGGCTCCGCGGTCATAGTCTTCCCCGAGCACTACGGCACAGTTTACATAGAGGCCTCGTATAGGGGGCTCCACGGCTCGACAACGGCCTCGGCCTCGGCGAGCCATGCATCGATACAGCTCTCCGGGAGCCCGGTGGGCGAGCACCTCTATATAAACGAGTTCAGCCACCGCCAGCCCTTCTGGATAGAGATCTATAACGGGGACAACTCCTCGATCAACCTGGGCGGCTACACGGTCACTGCGGCCTCTAAGGAGAAGGAGGGCATGGAGGCCTCCTTCCCCCAGGACGCGGTGATAGAGCCGGGCCAGCACCTAGTTGTCGCGGAGAGAGCTGATCTCTACAGGGAGCTATACGGGGCCGACCCCGACTACGAGATAGTTGACAGCGACCCATCTATACCCGACATGGTTGTGAGCGGCGGGTTCGCGTTGAGGAGCAGGGGAGACGAGATAATCCTCCTCGATCCCTCGGGCCGGGTGGTCGACGCGGTATACTATGGCTCCTCATGGCTCTCCACGAGATATGCTCTCCCAGCCGGCCAGCCCGAGGACGAGAGCTATCAGAGAATACTCGACGGCTACGACACCGATATACCGGTGAACGACTTCGAGCTCGCCGAGCCGACGCCCGGGGCCCCCAACAACGCGCCGCCCCCGATACCGGAGCCCCCGCTATGGCTGATCGCGGCGGCCCTATCCATCCTAGCCGCATCCATAGCCCTGGCCGCGCCCAGGCGGAGACTCGGGGCCCCGGCCGCCTCCTAGCCCCGCTCTTTTTCCTAGAGTGGCCTTCTCTGCGGTGGCAACTCTTTATAGAGAACAATTATACAATAACATAGTGCATGCTCGCGGGATAGAGGCGCCGAGGTCTCCAAGGCTCCCTCCATGGATGCCTGCGG
>JALVHX010000189.1 GCA_027028805.1 Desulfurococcales archaeon
TATCAATATTTAGCCACCATATTTAATAAGTATTATATCTATTTTACTGGTGCTTGTTAACGAGATTTTGTTATATAAATTTATATCTATTCCATCTATAAATACTAGATTTGGATAAAGATTAGTACAGTATTTATCCAGTATTTTATGTTCATGAAGTATCTTATATATATATAGGTTTAGAAGTTCATATCTATCCAGTTTGCATGGAATCTTTATTTTTAAAGATTTTTTTAAACCTTTTGTAGAAATTATATTTAACAGTACATTACATTGTTCAGTTATCATGAAGCTACCTCTTTTGTCCTTTTCCTCTGAATGTTTACAAGATGTGTTATATAGCCAGCTATTTGGTTTCTCACCCTCTTTGAGGGTGTATCCACGAGTCTTGACACGATCTTTTTATTATGATCGAAATCTCCTGTGAATAGCTCAGGGTACTGCTCGAGAAGCTCTCTTGCCGTCCTCTTTATCATTTTCGTGCGCACCTTCCCCATTCCACATCACCATCGAGAGAGTCCCGGAAAGTAGATATTTTCCCCTTTACTATAGCCGTCACCCTCTTTAAATACTTTAAGCGAGGCAAATACATGGCCACTATATAAAATATATAAGGGATAGTCGTATCCCTTATTCTCCTAAAGGCTGACACGGGAAGGGGGATAGTTCCCGGTGCGAGAATATGGTGAAATTCTGCCCCAAATGTGGAGGAATAATGATCCCCGTCCGCGAGAAAGGGGTTCTATATCTGAAATGCCAGAGATGCGGCTATAAGATTAGAGTAAAGAAGAACCTGGGAACACAATATAGTATAGGGGGCAAGGTAGAAGAAGAAAAACGAGTTATGACGGCAAAGGCTGTCGAGAAAAGAACGGCCGCCCTATCGCCAGAGGAAAGAGAAATGCTTCAAGAATACTATGAAGTTTTCCTCGAATCTTTTGAAGAAGAGTAAAGGTAAAGATGGCGTATCTTACCTAGGTTTTATAACTCAGTAAGATGTCTCTCTTCATAGCCTCGTCTCAGGGCTCTGTGCCGTCACCACTCATCATATTGGCTATTATGAATTGTAGGTATATTCTCCTTTAATGCTTCCGCCTATACTTCATTAACCAAATAGATCCTAGCACGGCTAGCCCGTCTATTAATAGCTGATTTAATAGGTCACTAAGAGATGTAGAGAAGGGGGTTAACAGAAATGGCTAGAATAGCTGTAGTTGATCGGGACTACTGTAAACCCTCCAAGTGTAATCTAGAATGTATACGTTTTTGCCCGATAAACCGCTCGCGCCGTGGAAAGGCTATAGAGCTACATAAAAGCGGCAAGTACGTTATTATCTATGAGGATGTATGTATAGGATGCGGCATATGTGTAAAGAAATGCCCATTTTCAGCTATATCTATAGTAAATATACCTGACGAGCTCGAGGAACAGGTTGTACATAGATACGGGGAAAATATGTTTAAACTATATAATCTCCCTATTCTTAAAAAAGGAAAGATACTTGGAATAATCGGACGTAACGGTAGCGGCAAAACCACGTCCTTAAAAATATTGTCCGGCCAACTGAAACCCAATCTGGGAAGATACCAAGACCCGCCCGACTGGGACGAGATAATAAGAAGTTTCCGCGGAACAGAGCTCCAGACATATCTGAGAAAACTCGCTGATGGAAAAATAAGGGCTGTTATGAAGATCCAATACGTGGAGCTAGCGAAGCGCCATCTACGAGGAACAGTAAAAGAACTTCTTTCGAAGGCCGATGAGCGAGGGATAATGCGCGAGCTCGTTGAGAAACTCTCTATGAAAAATATACTTGATAGGAAAATAACACAGTTGAGCGGCGGAGAGCTACAGAAATTCCTTATTGCCGCGGTTCTATCCAAGGATGCAGACGCATATTTCTTCGATGAACCGTGTAGCTACCTAGATGTACGGGAGCGAATGCGTATAGCCTCGGCCATATACGAGTTCCTCGACCCCCATAAAGCGTATATAGCAATAATAGAGCACGACTTGACAATACTTGATTATTTATCCGATAATGTTGTCGTCATTTACGGCGAGCCCGGTGTTTATGGAATAGTATCTAAGCCATATGGAACCAGGGTAGGTATAAACCATTATCTTGAAGGATACTTGCCCGCCGAAAACATGCGTATACGAAAAGAGAAGATCGTCTTCAGGATACAACGCGAGAGTATAGAGAAGCGTTCCGAATACCCTGTGCTCAAATGGAGCCGTCTGGTCAAGAAATATCGCGGCGGGTTTAAACTAATAGTTGAAGAGGGTGAAACCTATCCGGGAGAAGTCGTAGGGATCATTGGTCCTAACGGAATAGGAAAAACCACTTTCATTAAAATGCTGGGAGATATAACAAGCCCTGACGAAGGCGAGGTTCTCATTAAGGTTGAGAAGATAAGTATAAAGCCCCAGGAGCTTTCCCCGAAAATATTTCCCGGCGAAACAATAGCTTCCAACCTACGCCTAGCAAACCCCGCCGCACTTAACCCTACATCGTGGATCTACCTAGAGCTTGTCAAGAAGATGCGTCTAAACAAAATGCTTGATAGAACAGTGGATGAGCTGAGCGGCGGAGAGCTACAGAAGCTCGCCATAGCAGTAGCGTTATCGAAAGAGGCTGACCTATATCTCCTGGACGAACCTTCCGCATACCTGGATGTAGAGGAGCGGCTCCTGGTAGCGCGAGTCATAAGAAGAATCATCGAGGAGAAGAAGAAAACAGCGTTCATAGTAGAACATGATCTCATGCTTCAAGACTATGTCGCTGACCGTGTGATGGTCTTTAGTGGTATGCCTGCCGTTCAAGGCTATGCGTATTCCCCTACAGATCTAAGGAACGGGTTCAATATGCTCTTACGTAACCTGGGTATAACTTTCAGAAAGGACCCGCAGACCGGTAGACCACGTGTAAACAAGCCTGGAAGCTACCTGGATCGTGTGCAGAAGATGCGCGGCGAGTATTATTTGTTCGAGGAATAATGATAATATATATTTTATCGGAAATATACGTATTCTACATAAAAGGAACATACTAAGACATATATCGCGCGCTAAGATTTATATCCCAGGTCTGCTATACATGTGTATAGCATGGAAATAAGGTATATTCGTAGGGTGCATAAGGATGCCTCGCACGACACTATCGATAATAAAGGCTGATGTAGGATCCCTCGCCGGCCACCACA
>JALVHX010000190.1 GCA_027028805.1 Desulfurococcales archaeon
GTTGCTGAGCATCGAGGCGGCCCTGTCTATCAGGGTATAGTTCTCCTGTAGCATCGAGGCGGTCTCGTTGTAGAGCATGACCAGCATATGCGTCCTATTGATCATCTCCACTAGCAACGTGTAGTTACCCCTTATTCCATCGAAAACCCTTATCAGCATCCTCGAAGCGTTCACGAGGCCCCTGCTCATGTTCCACAGCCGGGGCTCCGCCTCCATGAGGGCCTCGCGGGCCACCTTGTAGGGGCTCATATAGTCTTCGAGAACGCCTCTAACCGACTCGTTGAACTCTTCATCCCACTCTATCAGCCCCGGATCCGTTGCGTTCACGTTGTCGATCAACACTATGTCGTAGGCGGCGACGGCCCCGGCTACGCCGCTTATGAGCCTGGCGGCCTCCATGCTCTCCGTGGCGTTTGGCATGAGTCTCTCTGCCCTGTACTCCGTCACCTCGTCTATCCTGGCGGCGAACGGGGCTGAGACGATGCTTATAATTATCCATGCGGCCACGACCAGCATGGCGTGGCGGACAACTATTCTCTCGAGCCCGTCCACGGCCCTCCACCCCGTGTATCGGAAAACGATATATCTTTTTTCGATATATCGTATTTCGATAAATGTTTGTTAATAAAAGTTTCCCCGCGGCCGGCATGCCTGTTTAAAATACCCATGGGTGTTAAAATCGAGTATATGCCGCGCCCAGGGATCGCGGTGGAGGCGGCAACCATAGCCGCGTGGTTGATCGGCTTTGAGGCTCGTCGACTATGATGAGTATCACAGGTTTGTCCGTGAGAAGGGGCGGGTTGTCGTAGAGGGCACGGAGATCCCCCTGAAGCCTGTCTCGGTTAAGAGGCTCTCGCCGCGGAGCGACGAGCTGGGGGATATATCGACGACCGTGTGGAGCTTCCCGAAGAGGGGTTCCTGGGCAACACATAGGGGCAACTATAGGGGTAACTGGGCTCCACAGATACCTAGGGCTGTTATAATGCTGTATAGTGAGCCGGGGGAGGTTGTGCTCGACCAGATGGTGGGGAGCGGGACGACGTGTATAGAGGCGCGTCTCCTGGGGCGGAACTGTATAGGCGTGGATATAAGCTATGACGCGGTTATGCTGGCCCTCCACCGCCTCTACTATCTCGAGGAGTATGTGCGGAGCAACATTGATGGATTAGAGGGCGATGAGAAGCGTTACGCGGAGAACGTGTTGTCGACGTGGAGCAGGATCTATCTAGGCGACGCCCGGAGCCTGGATGATATAGGCGGCGACACAATAGACCTGGTCGCCACCCATCCACCATACTACAACATTATACGCTACAGCAGGAGGAGGCGGCGGGGAGACGCGGCCCCGGGAGACATATCGCGTATAGGGAGGCTACCCGAATACCTTGACGCGATAAGCGAGGTGGCGCGCGAGGCCTACAGGGTTCTGAAGCCGGGCAGGCACGCCGCGGTCCTGATAGGGGATACGAGGACCAGGAAACACTATGTCCCCATATCCCACTACGTGCTACGCCGCCTCCTCGGGGCAGGCTTTGTTCTCCGGGAAGAGATAGTTAAGATACAGCATAGGATGAAGACCACCCGTGAGCTCTGGGGGAGGATGAGGAAAAGGGATTTCCTGCTAATATACCATGAGAAACTATACGTGCTCAGGAAGCCGGTGAGCGAGAAGGACAGGGAGATCCATGTATATAGTGCAATGGACACGTAGCCCCCCTCTCCGCCGCGGGGACTGCATCCTGGGGCGGCTTAGAAGAGGTATACCGGCACGGTGCTGGGCGGGGTGGCGTGCGCGGTGTGCAGGATGATTCTAGCCAGCCTCCGCGGCGGCGCCTCCGGTGTCCTCCCGGTGCTCCTGGATGCTCTCAGGGAGATCGCTGGGCGGGATCCCCTGCTGGATGGTGCGAGCCATGGGGATGGGTGGGGCGGCGTGGCGGTGGCTCATCCCGATTATATACTCGAGATGCGTAGCGGGAGGCCGGTGTACGATGACCCGTTGTATACATTGTTCTCCGGGACCCTGGAGCGTCTGGGGGGCCGGCGCGCGGCGTTGCTGGTTCATGTCAGGAGGGCTGGGAGGGATCAGCCCAGGGGCCTCCTCCACGTGCACCCCTATGTGTTCCACCTCGCCGCGGGAACCGATGTGTGGCTGGCCTTCAACGGCTCCGTGGATATGGGGGGCGGCGGCCGCACGGACGCCTACGCGTTGGCTGAGAGGCTTGTCTCGATGTGCAGGGATAGCGTGGGCGCCGGGGAGGCCGCTGACTGCATCATTAGCCGCTACCGGGGTATCCTGGATAGTGTGAGGAGCGGGGGCAACCTGGCCCTGCTCGCGGCCGATGGAGACTCTGTCCGGCTCTGCCTCTACCCCCTCTATAGGACAGGGTCCGGGAGGCCTGGTCTTAGGAGATATTATACACACTACCTGTATAGGCGCGGCGAATCATACTATGTATTGTCGAGCTCGATCGTGGAGGCGCTCGGCCTCGAGGCGAGCCCTCTACAGGAGAACACGCCTGTCTGCATAGACATAGACTAGGCTCTCCGGAGGCGTGTTCTCCGAGGCCCCTCTTTCTCGGGGGATGATTATTGGCCCGGATCGTTGATGACGAGAAGATTGTTAGGGCCCGGGCCGTCGCCCTTATATTGGCTGGGAGGCCCGAGGAGGCCCTTGATCTCCTGTCGAGATACTATGGCGTCGAGGCGCCTCGTCTTAGGGTGGGGCTACCTGCCGGGTGTAGGGGGAGGGCTCTCGGATGCTACGTTGCCCGTGAGAAAACGATCTATGTGAGGAGCCGCCGGGAATACATGGATCCATTCGTCGTGCTCCACGAGTACTATCACCACCTGCGCACCAGATACGGCCGCCACCGGGGAACCGAGAAGCACGCCAACAGGTATGCGGCTGACTCGATACATTATTATAGAGTATATTGTCTGGGCGGGGACGCGTGCTCGTTGAGCGAATAAGGGTTGACGTGGCCGGCGCACCAGCTTATGCGGCGCCTTGTCTCCTGGTCAGCATGTGTGCTGGGCTCATCATCGGCTGTTCCTCGGTTTTCGGACTCTTCATCACATTCCTCCCTATTTCTGGCGTGTCCAGGTATATGTGTTTGTGTCTCCCTGGCGTGGTAGGCTTGTCTTTTAGTGTATATTAGTGTATATGTGTTTTCCCCGGCTTTACCGCTTGTTTTTCATTTTTCA
>JALVHX010000191.1 GCA_027028805.1 Desulfurococcales archaeon
GGCCAATATAGGGATACCCGTGGTCGCGTTAACTGACACCGATAACAGGACCGAGTTCATAGACCTTATAATACCGGCCAATAACAAGGGCAGGAAAAGCCTGGCGCTGATCTATTGGCTCCTGGCCCGCCAAATACTCCGTGAGCGGGGAGCCATAGGCCCGACAGACGACCTCCCCGAGCCGCCTAGCGAGTTCGAGATGCGGATAGAGAGATGATAGCCTTGGCGCATCCGCCGCCAGTTAGATATCCTGCGGTGGCGGGATACTTCTATCCATTGGAGAGAGAAGAGTTATTGAGCATGCTAGAGGAGCTTTTCACCCATCACCCACTAGGGCCGCAGAAGCCTCCCGCTAGAAACGCTCCGAGGAAACATGTTTCAACAGGATATGTTGTGCCGCATGCAGGCTATGTTTACAGTGGCCCCGTTGCCGCGCACGCCTACTATGCGTTGTCCCAGGAAGGTATGCCC
This sequence comes from Desulfurococcales archaeon, assembly GCA_027028805.1. Lineage (GTDB taxonomy): Archaea > Thermoproteota > Thermoprotei_A > Sulfolobales > Desulfurococcaceae > JALVHX01. The sequence goes on from JALVHX010000191.1 coordinate 472, forward strand.
GATACATTCGTCATAATAGGACCTAACCATACAGGGCTCGGGGCCCTGGTGGCAGTGTATCCCGGAGGAGTCTGGGCCACGCCGCTCGGCGAGATACAGGTAGACGCGGAGCTGGCTAGGTCGATCGTCAATAATAGCAGTTACGCCGAGCTAGACCATGTAGCGCATATGGAGGAACACTCGATAGAGGTGCAGATACCTTTTATACAATACATCTACGGCAACAAGCCGAGAATAGTGCCCATAGTGCTGGGTCTTCAGACACCGGATATCGCCAGAGACCTCGCCGCAGCCATAAAGACGGCGGCATCCACGCACCATAGAGACATAGTAGTATTAGCGAGCAGCGATTTCACCCACTACGAGCCGCATGAAAAAGCGCGTGAGAAAGACCTGAAGGCCATAGAGGCCATAAAAACAATGGATATAGAGAAATTCTATGAGACAATAACGAGGCTAAACGTGACATGCTGCGGCCCGGGAGGAATAATGACTCTTATGGAGTATACGCGCCTAGTATACGGAGACAAAGCCGCGGCGCAGCTTCTTAAGTATGCCACAAGCGGGGACGTGACAGGCGATAAAACCAGTGTAGTAGGGTACGCGGCTATCAGATTCTATGGATCGGGATCCCGGTGATAAGACGGCGTAGACGACGCTTATCAATAATATTGTTGCGCAGAGAATTTCCTTGGCACATATAATTCCCCAAGGCTATACTATGCGGGGTTCTCAGGACGCTTCCTCTAGGTATCTTGTTCAGTGACAGAGGCCGGGAACAGATACTGCCTTATTTCTCCACAATCAATTATAGACGAGGGGATGACTATAGTGGAGACGCCGGCGGGCTCGGTACACTATACTGTGCCCCTAATAGCTGTGCATACACCGCTTAGCGTGAACAACCCGGTTATAACTGTTTTCTCGAGGGAGCGGAGGAGGGCTGATTACTGGGTAACAGGCGATGGAGGAGATATACGTGTCGATATAGAGGATTGCAGTGGCAGGTATTGTAGAGAATATGTAGGGCTTTTCGAGGGGTTCCTGGAGCGTGTCCTTGGGGAAATGGGGGTGGGTGGCGGCGTTAGGCTGTCCACGCCCATCTATGCTCTCGGGGAGTATGCGGCTGTTACAACACTGCTTCTAGTAGACATGGGTCTTGGTGAAAGAGATGCTGTGGAGCTGGGGGTGGCTATTGATAGGGATATAGGGCTCGATGAACACTATACTTATCCTCTCAGGAAGACGGTTGTTATGGGTAGCCCGCTTATAATAAGGGGCGGCGAAAAGCCATATTCGCTTAGGGGGCTAAGCGGCGCGGTATCATCGCATATACTGGTGGAGGCCCCTGAGCCCCGCCTCGACGAGGATCTATTTGTGCACCTAACTCATCTCGGGGGATACAACGCTATAAGCCTGGCGAGATGCATTCTCTCAGGGAAGACGTGTCGCGGCGAGCTCTCGATGTCCCTTAGAATAGTCAACGCGTTATATTATATATTATATAATGTAAACCCTATTCTAGATACTGCGATGCATGTATACTCGCCGGATATAGCGGGTTATTTATCAGTGGTAGCGGTGTCTCTGGATGAGCGGGGAGCAGACGATTAACAGGAAGTATGAACACATAGAGATTGTTTTACGGGAAAACGTTGTGTATCCCGGGAGGTGCCGTGACACCTATAGGGATATCAAGCTTATACATATGGCGCTTCCAATGATCGACTACAATGATGTGGATACATCCATAGAGTTCCTGGGCCGGGATCTATCGGCTCCATTGATGATAACGGGGATGACCGGTGGCCACAGGGAGACAACAGAGATCAATAGGGTGCTGGCCAGGGTGGCCGAGAAAACAGGTATAGCTATAGGCGTTGGCAGCCAGCGGGCTATGCTGGAGAAAAACACGCCCGAAATAGTATATTCCTATAGAGTGGTCAGGGAAGAAGCGCCCAGCGTACCAGTTATAGGCAACATAGGCGCGAACACGCTCAACGATATAGGCTGGAGGGATGTCCAGGGACTCGTGGACGCTATAGAGGCCGATGCAATAGCGGTCCATCTTAACCCTGGCCAGGAGCTCATCCAGCCTGAGGGGGACACCAGGTTCTCTTCTCGTCTCATCGACAAGATAAGTGAGCTCGTGGACAACCTTAGCGTGCCCGTTATAGTCAAAGAGGTTGGAACAGGGCTCTCAATGGAGACGGTTAAAGCCCTAAGCGACGCGGGTGTAGAGATATTCGATGTATCAGGCGCCTGCGGCACAAACTGGATGATCGTGGAGAGGTATAGGAGGAGGGATAACGCCAGGATTTTCACAGCGATGGGAGAGTGGGGTATACCGACCCCTATAGCGGTTGTCGAAGCCCGTTGGGCTAGCCCGTCATCGCATATAATAGCGAGCGGCGGCGTGTGGAGCGGCTACGAGGCGGCGCTAAACATAGCCCTGGGGGCGAACATGGCGGGCTTCGCGCTCCCCATCCTCCGCGCGGTTGTCGAGGGAGGCGTGGAGGCGGGGATTCGTTTCGTGGAGAACTATATATCTGATCTCAGGGCAACAATGTTCCTGGCAGGCGCATCCGATATCGAAGAGCTTCGACGCATAAGAAACATGGTTATCGCGGGGGCGACGAGGGAGTATCTGGGCGCCCGTGGCATAGATATCGATATATACATGTCCATAAAAGGCTGGAGGAGGTAGTGTTTCGTGGAGAACTATGAGTACCCCGAGATCTTTATCCGGGGCGCCGGCGGGCCGCCATATATAGTGAAGAAGGGGGAAGAATATCTCCTCAAGGAGCAAGACGTGGGCAGGGAACACGTCTTCTACGGCCACGTGTTATACGAGGATGTGCTGGCCAGAGCCATTGATCTCCTGGAGGGGCGTGTGAAGGAGGAGTTCATAGTGATCCCGAGGTTCACGGGAGCCCCGGCCATGAAGGCACTCTTGATCGAGAAGGGGAGGGATGCATGTATAATGGAGATAAGCGGCGTGCAGCCCTACACGGGGCTACGGGAAGGAGTGTATATCGAGAAGCATGAGAAAGCAGGGTATATTGTTACGGGGAAAGGCGAGGTAAGAGGCTATAAGAGCCCCTGCACCGGTATAGTAGTAGTTGTCGCGAACCTTGCCTGGGAGAAGCCCGAGAAATACGTGGTCGTGGTTGTGAGCAGGGATGCCGTTAGAGAAATCATTGTTAGAAAAGCTCCGTGAGACCGCTTATAGACACGCCTTACTCAACGCGGTTAAGCATGGGGGTAAGGCTCAGCTTAAGCCTGTTGTAGCCAAGGTTATAGCCGAGATCCCCGAGATAAGATCATCTATAAGGGAAGCAATACCTGTTATCCGCGAGGTCGTGGAGGAGGTTAATAGGCTCAGCTACGAGGAACAGGTAAGTATTCTCAAAAAAGAGTACCCGGAGCTCCTGGAGGAGAGGCCGCGCGGCGAGGAGGAGAAAAAGCTGCCACCACTTCCTGGCGCCGAGAAGGGCCGTGTAAAGACAAGGTTCGCGCCGAACCCTGACTACACGATACACCTGGGCAACGCCAGGGCGGCTATGCTGAGCTACTGGTACGCGGAGATGTATTCTGGCACCATGGTGCTCAGGTTCGAGGACACTGATCCGAGGACAAAGGCCCCGTTCCCCGAAGCCTATGAGAAGATAAAGGAGGATCTCCGCTGGCTCGGCGCAAGGTGGGGGGAAGAATATATCCAGAGCCTGCGTATGCCCATATTTTACAACGTTATAAGGGAGCTTATAGAGCGGGGCGGCGCCTACGTGGATCACTGCCCGGCAAATGTTTTCCGCGAATACAGGGATCGGGGGAAGCCTTGTCCCCACAGAGAGAGAGCGGTTGAGGACAACCTAGAGGATTTCGACAAGATGCTTGAGGGAGCCTATGGCGAGGGCGAGGTTGTTGTAAGAGTGAAGACTGATCTATCGCATCCTGATCCGTCAGTGAGGGACTGGGTGGCGGCTAGAATAATTGATACGGGGAAAACACCGCACCCCGTTGTAGGCGACAAGTATGTCGTATGGCCCACATATAACTTGGCGGCAGCCGTCGATGATCACTTGATGGGTATAACGCATATATTCAGGGGCAAGGAGCACATGTCCAATACTGTTAAGCAGAAGTACCTGTACGACCACATGGGGTGGGTGTACCCGGAAACCATACATATAGGGAGGCTGAGCCTAGAGGGTGTGATGCTCAGCAAATCCCTTATGAGGAAGAAGATAAGGGAAGGATACAGGGTATACGATGATCCACGGTTCGGAACCCTGGCCGCTCTACGGAGAAGAGGCATAGTCCCCGAGACTATTCACACGATCCTCATGGATGTGGGGACAAAGGGTGTCGACGCCTATATAAGCTATGCAAACCTCGCAGCGGTCAATAGGAAGATCATTGATCCGCGTGCCCGTAGATACATGGCTGTAGAGAACCCGGTCACCGTTGTAATAGAGGGTCTCGAGACGCCGGTTAGCGTCAAGATACCGCGGCATCCGGGGAGAAAGGAATATATAGAGCATGTCCTCGAAAAGCCGAGGGTCCTAGTCTCAGGTAGTGATGTGAGCTTGTTCCTCGAAAACAAGCTTGTTAGGCTCATGGAGCTCGGCAACGTGGAGCTCAGAGACACGGGCCTAGGCACCCAGGGGCCATATATAAGGGTTGTGTATAGGAGCCGTGGACTAGAGGAGGCAAAGAAGGCCGGGGCACCGATAATACAGTGGGTTGATCCAGAGAACATGGTCAGTATCGTATTGGTAGAGCCGGTAGGCGAAACCCTTGTCGCCAGACACCTTGTTGCCGAGCAATACCTGGAGGAAGAGCCAGACGGGGCCTTGGTCCAGTTCTATAGAATAGGGTTCGCCAGGCTTGAGAAAAAAGACACCGGGATCACGGCGGTATATGCGCATCAGTGAAAGCCTTGAGGGACTGGTTCCGGCCAATAAGTTTAAAAACAATCTATGCACCCTACTATAGCTAGGCTCGACGACATCAAGGAGGAGGATGAGAACCATGTCCAAGCCCTTCTATGTGAGATTCGAGACACCGCCCGATGTAGCCGAGAAAGCCTATGAGGTTCTCAAAAAGGTTAGGGAGAGTGGTGGAAAAATCAAGAAAGGCACCAATGAGACGACAAAGGCTGTGGAGCGCGGTATAGCGAAGATAGTCTTTATTGCAGAAGACGTTGACCCGCCCGAGATAGTTGCGCACCTGCCTCTCCTCTGCGAGGAGAAGAAGATCCCCTATCTCTATGTGCCAAGCAAGAAGAAGCTCGGTGAGGCGGCCGGCATAGAGGTGGCGGCGGCCAGTGCAGCCATAATAGATCCCGGCGATGCTAGAGCCGAGGTTGATGAGCTGATAAAGATAGCCAACGAGCTACGTGCCAAAGCCGGAAAATAAACTCTAAGACCCGGAGCCAGCAAGGGTTCCCGGGGCGGTGTATCTAGTGTTTTTTCTCCTATACTTCAACGCGTACACTTATTATGTGGGATAATGTTTATAACTAGACATTGTGGTTAGTGTTTCCGGGTAATGCTGGCTCTTGGAGAGGGATGTGCTGTGAGCAACGAGGTTGAGAAGCGCGTGGTTGAGCAGCCTGAGATCAATATTATAGAGGAGATAGGGTTTCCCGCCGAGGTAATACAGATCATTGGGAGAACGGGCGTGACCGGGGAGATCACGCAGGTTCGTGTAAGGGTTCTCGAGGGAAGGGACAGGGGGAGAATTATTACTAGAAACGTTAAGGGGCCGGTCAGGATAGGCGATATCCTTATACTGCGTGAGACCGAGAGGGAGGCTAGAAGGCTGAGCAGTAGACGTAGGTGAAGAAATGTAAAAGGAGGTGCATCCTAGTGCCCCGTATAGTGCATTGTAGCTTCTGTGGCCGCGAAATAGAGCCCGGCACAGGCATCATGTATGTCAAAAACGATGGCACAATCCTCTGGTTCTGTAGCCGTAAATGTTACAAGAACTATCTCATCCTCCGCCGCGATGCCCGTAAGCTGAAATGGGCATCGCTTAGGAGGACGCGTTGACGAGTAGAGTAAGGCTATACATTCTTTTATCCAATATATAGTTGGTGTTTCCCACAAAATTGTCCCCGATATAACGCCATAAAAAATAATACTAGAACGCGTTGATCCCCTTAGATTCGGTGCTTCTCGCGGGAAAACAACCTGTGTAGGGAGGCTGGTTGTGATGGGGGTTGAGAGAACTCTGCTCATGATAAAGCCTGACGGTGTTAGAAGGGGGCTTGTAGGAGAGATAATAAGCAGGTTTGAGAGAAAGGGTCTCAGAATAAGGGCTCTGAAAATGTTCCGGTTCACGCGTAGCATGGCTGAGGAATTCTATAGTATGCATAGGGATAAACCGTTCTTCGAGAGCTTGATCAACTTTATCACGAGCGGCCCCGTCGTAGCCATGGTTCTAGAGGGCGACTCGGCCGTATGCGTGGTAAGAAACATGATAGGGCCCACCGACGGTAGGGAGGCCCCGCCGGGCACTATTCGTGGAGACTATGCTTTGTCTAAGTCGGAGAACGTTGTGCACGCAAGCGATAGCGTGGAGAACGCTGAGCGTGAAATAGGGATAGTGTTTAGTGAAAACGAGATATTCTAGGGTTCTTCAGAAGCCATAGAATGGATCTTTCTTCCTCTTTATCTTAACGATCTCGTCATACACCATTTTCTCATCGTTGCTGAGCTCGTCCCAGTACTTGTGTTTCCATGTCTTTGCGTGCTCCTTGGGTATATCTGTATATAGTATATCTCCCTCATCTATGTGTCTTCCAACCATGACTCTGCCGCGAATGGATATCGCCACCGCCTGGCCGGCCCTTGCCTCCGGCAGGGACTGGTCCTTATCCTTTATCTGCTGTATAGCGCCGATCCTCACGCCATCGCTTCTCATAAGAGGGTAGCCGGGCTTTATAACTCCGCCTAGAACCTCTACGCCCACAATCGCCGGGTTGCTTCTCCGGAACACGTAGCCTGGCAAGATACGTATCTTGCCGGGCCGTATGAGCTGTGAAAGCTCCCTCATCTTCTCCTCCTCTTTCAGGCGGCGGAGCCACTCGGTATACTCCTCCATTAGCCTATAGATAACGTTGTGAGAGAAGATCCTGACACCCTCTCGTCTAGCTAGCTCGGCGGCCTCCGGCAGAGTCTTGACGTTGAAGGCTATTATGACCCCATACTCCGGTTTCTTCTTACGCGACACAGCTGCCTCGAGCACATCGTTCTTTGTTACAGGGCCCACGTCGGCCAGCCTCACCGGGATCTTTTCTCTCCTCAGGGCGGCCACGAGGGCCTCTAGGGTTCCCAGCGTATCCGCCTTAGCCACCACGCCTATATTGTCTGTGTGAATCCTTATCTCCTCGAGCTCCTCCTCGATCCTCTTCTTGGCCTCCTCTGCCTCCTCGGTAGACTTCACTGCATAAACCGGTGAGCCGGCCAGAGCCTCCTCGAGGCCGGGCGCCGATATCTTTACCCCCGCCGCGGCATAGACCTCGTCTACTGGTGTGAAACGCCCCGAGTGGGCCCTCATGTCTTGAAGAGGCCTAGGCATCAGCAGGGCTCTTACACGTGTAACTATGGCGCCCTTTCGTCCACCCACCACTATTATGTCGCCGCGCCTCAGCACGCCGTCATAGATCACGACGTCTATAGTTGATCCGAGGCCGGGCTCCTCTTTGACCTCGAGTATTACGCCGCGGGCCGGCTCGTCGGCGGCCACTAGTTTTTTCTTCATAAACTGCTGCACCAGGCCCGTGAGCAGGGCGAGGAGCTCTGGGACGCCTTCACCTGTACGCGCGGACACCGGTACAATCGCCACGGTTCTTCTAAAGTCTCTTACTCGATCAAATCTCTCGGCCTGAAAGCCGAGCTCGTAGAACTGCCCGATCAATCTATAGGTAAGTCTCTCGAGATGCTCCTGCACCCTCTTGTCCTGTCTCCTTATTGTCTCCAGGAACGGCGTGTCGGGATAGGGTCTCCACCCACTGATCTTATCTATCTTGTTGGCGGCCACTATGAAGGGCACTCTCTTTTCGCGGAGGATCTCTATGCTCTCCCGTGTCTGGGGCTGCATTCCCTCGGTTATGTCGACTACCAGTATAGCTATGTCGGCCACGCTTCCTCCGCGTCTACGGAGATTGCTGAAGAGCTCGTGGCCCGGGGTATCTATGAATAGTAGCCCCGGTATCTCGATGCGTAGTTTTGGAAAATATTTTCTTAGGGGTTCCGCGACTTTTCTCAGCACGCTCGCGGGCACTATGCTCGCGCCCACATGCTGCGTGATCTCTCCGGGCTCTTTCTTCGCGACGGCTGTGCCCCGTATCTTGTCGAGAAGGGTTGTTTTGCCGTGATCCACGTGGCCGAGAACAACCACTATGGGTTGCCGCATCCACTTCTGTTTACCATTATCCACCATAAATAACCACCTCCTAGGCGGATGGATGAAACCGGGTATTTATACATAATATACTCTATTAAGCATCACTCTACACAACGATTCATTTGGCCAACCATATTTTATATAAACCAGTAGTATGGGGAATAACTGGCTTAAGGCGGGACAATATCGATGCATGCTGGTGCCTTTGACGGCACCGGGGTTGAGTGGATATGCCGGATT
>JALVHX010000192.1 GCA_027028805.1 Desulfurococcales archaeon
GCCAGGCCAGGCCTCGCCAACCACAAGCATCATGGCAGAGGCCTCGTCGGCGCCGAGCGTGAGGGCCAGCTCTCCATAGCTCCGCCACGCCGACGCCAGGACACGGTATGAGACACCTGTCACCAGGGGGGTTATGAGGACTGCTTCCCCGAGAATTATCGCATAGGGCGTATAGAGGAGGCCTAGGAAGCCTAGGGGGCACCTGGAGCACAGGAACATGTAGAGCATGAGCCCGATTATAACGGTGGGAACACCTACAAGGCCCTCCAAGACCGCGGCGGCGCGGCGGCTGTTCCTCTTCGCCAATACATAAGCGGCCGGTATGCTCCACGAGGCTGCCAGCAGTGTGGCTGATCCAGATATGATTATCGAGCGAAGCGCTATACCAGCTATCTCGGCCGACACCAATCCCCATCCCCAACTAATCCTTCTCTCACCAAGTAGAGGCCAGCATCATCCAGGCCTCTCTCAGCTCATCCGTCTTGTTCGCGGCCGGGTAGAAGAGGCTCTGCCCATACTCGTCGACGCCATAGCTGGCTATAAGCTCCTGGGCCTCGCCCACCAGGTACTCGATGAACATCTCGGCCCCCCTTCTCTCCTCCCCACCGCACCCCGAGACAATGTATGCACTGTATATGTTTATCAGCTCTGTATCATTCATATACAGGATCTCTAGGCCGGGAAGCCTCCCCTCGCTTTTAAGCTTGAGAAACGTGCCTATATCGCTCAACACATACCCCTCCTTCTCATCAGCCACGAGCAGGGTCTCGGCCATGCCGCTACCCGTCTCCATATACCATGGGCGGCCGCGTGGATCAAGGCCTGTTTTCCTCCACAACATCATCTCCCTCACATGGGTCCCGGAGCTATCGCCCCTGCTCACGAACACCGCCGCACCCTTTTCACCCGCCGAATAGATCCTAGAGAAAGCCTCAGAGACATTCGCCGCCGTCCTTACACCGGCCGGGTCCCTGCTAGGCCCCGCCACTACGAAATAATTATATGCAAAGATCCTCCCCTCGACCAGGACACCCTGTTCAATATACTTCTTCTCAAGACTCGGCGCATGGACGAGTACGAGACACACCGAGCCATCGGCCGCCAGCCGAAGAGCCTCCCCGCTCCCCACAGCCATGAAGCCGACCTCGAATCCCCGATGCTTCCCCGAGAAAACTCTTGCAAGGTAGTCGAGGAGGCCGGTGGCGTAGAGGCTCGTGGTCGTGGCCGCCCTGATCCTCACAGCGCCCGTGAACCCGTTGAAGAATATATATAACGATGCCAGAACAAGCACCACAACCGCGGATACAACCCATACTCGCCTACGCATCCCCGCATCCCACCCTTCCAGCAACTCTACAACACCAAGCCTAGAAACAAGGGGGCGGTAAAGCTTTAATTTATAACTTATAATCACATTATCAATTGATCCATAATTCGCCAAATAAGGCTATGACTCGTTAAAACACCCCTTTCTAAACGGTGAGCCATACATGGATGAATGGATCTATGCCCGGCGTCCCCGCGTATACCTCGATATAGAACTATATAGGCCTAGAACCAGGCATGGGAGAGCCGGCTTCTTCAGCAATAAAACACGGCTCGTAGCGGCATCACTCGGCATAGAATACAGTGATACTGGCCGCGAGGTAAAGACGTGGGCGTGCATGGATGAGCAGGCTATTCTCGATGAGATAAACAATGCTTTGGAAAAAGTGCTTCACGGCAAAAGGCCGCGCATAGTTCCCTTAATCGGGTACAATATACTCGCTTTGGATATACCATTCATAGTGCTGAGAGCCCTGCAGCTAAACTATGGAGCAGCTAAAAGCCTCCAGGAGAAGCTTCTCAGAAAATTCATACACATTGATCTATTCCAGATAGCACTATACGCCTATCACGGCGACGGCCTACCATCCTTTAAATCATTCCAAGACGCGGTATACCTTGCGAGAGGCCGCAACCCGCCCCCTAAAGAAACCGGTTATCTTATACACACGTTATATGAGAGGAGGGAATGCGATAAAATAATAGAGTATAGTAGAAACGAGATGAACGAACTGATCAACCTCTATAACCTCCTAGTATCAGGTGATAATACGAGTAGCAAAACGCTTCCCCGCGAATGGCTGAAGCTGGCAGATATCATAAAATAGTATTTTTACGCCCAATATGTTTCACATAACAATGTCTGCTTCTAACTCCTTACTATCACTACACGATACTAAAGACATTGTCTATAGACTCGGATAAAGCATGTGTATGGAATACGAGATAATAGAATGGAGCCGCCGCCGGGATTCGAACCCGGGACCTCTGCCTTGCCAGCCTCCTCCACCTATACAGGCTCAGGCGGAGGTGTTACCAGGGCAGCGCTCCGCCAGGCTGAGCTACGGCGGCCTGCTCCCGGTATTCTTGTTGTCTGTGTTCGTGATATTTATTTGTCTCGGCCCGGGTTTTTCTTTCTTATAGAGCATTCTCTCTTTCCTATAACGGATATATGTTGATACCAGATAGCTTATGGCCGTGAACGCGGCGAGGACAATGGGGTACGCGGTGTCGCCTGGCTGGGCGTAGTGTGTGGCTAGGTATATTGCTGGCGATACTACTAGGGATACCCCTATTATCATTAGGAGCCTGGGGAGAGGCCTCAATGAGAGCGATGCAAGGCTCTCTATCGTCTCGTAGACATATTTTCCCGAGTAGTATGCTGCAACCAGTATATAGGCTGGGATGGAGAGCGGTGCTAGACCGAGCATCGTCGACGCGATAAATAAGGCGAGGATAGAGGCCACGATATATGTGTCAAGGGAGAAGGCCGGGTCCAATAGGTAGGAGATATAGCTTCGGGGGAAATACGGCGGGATAAGCCTTATCTCTCCCTCCACGAAACGCGTATAGATCTTCTCCACGCACGCATATCCTCCACCGCACTCCCCCACGATCTCCCTTACACGCCGAGGCACCGGGACGCCGCCCCCGCACCAAGGATGCTAACGCGCCCCGTTCAGGGCGGTATGATCGGTTTCTCCGCCACCACATGTATATGCGTCCATATACCGGTGTAGACCCATGAATCATTCGCCGAGCAATACTCCCAGAGCTCGAAGACAAGCACCAAGCTACCATTAAACCCCGGCGGCGTATAGGCGACGGGGGCCACTATGCTTAGAGA
>JALVHX010000193.1 GCA_027028805.1 Desulfurococcales archaeon
ACAGTGTTCTCAGCCTCCTCCATGTCCCCGCCGAGAAGAGGCGGCTCGTCTCCGTACGCTTCCATTGTTTTCCTAGGGGTTATCGTTGTCGTCGAGTTATATATCTAGCCTCCCGGCTCCAGGCTCATCCCTGTACCGGTACGGGTGTCGGCGGCTTCTCTCCAGTATACGGTGGGCTTCTTCTCCGAGAAACTCCTCGGCTAGCCTCAGCACGTTTTCTAGAGAGGGGTTTCTCCTGACGCGGGCCACCAGCTTCTTTTTCTCCGGATGCTTCTCGAGAATATGCTTGATCGCCTCCTCAAGTATTCTTCTCCCATCGCTGTTGAGGTAGCCTCTGCTGAAGTACCGGGTGTTGTACACCAGTAGCTTCTCGAGGAGCCCGGCTATGTGTTGCTCCCTCTTATCCCGCCTCATGTCCCCGCCCCGCGTATCCCTCTGGGAGGGGGTTGTAGGGGAGCTATGTCTTTACTATGAGGGTGTCCATGTGGAGGAGGGGCTTTGTCTTCACCAGCCTGTACTCGTTGCCCATGTATACTAGGAGGTGGCCTCCCCAGTAATCGATGATCTCCGCGGCCTGGGCCGCCGCGAACGGGTCGACTATCCTGGCGCGCCTATAGTATGGGATAAGGTCACCGCGCGGTCTCACCGAGAAAACATCTCCCTCCCATCGGAGGCCAAGCCTCCTAGCGATCCGTTCCGCGGCGGCCCTTATCCTCTCCGCCTCCGCCGCTATATCGGCTTCGAGGGCCTCGGCGAGGCCTCGTTTATGCGGTCTCTCCGTGAACCCCGGCATCCTGCCTATCTCCTCCTCGAGGCTCCTGGCCTCTGCTATGCTGTTGGTTCTCGCCAGCTCCGTGGCGGCGGCGTGGGGTTGCTCCGCGAGCCTGTTGTGGAGCCTCCATGTACGCGTAACCCCCACCTTTAGCCCGTGCCTGTAGCTGGCCAGGTAGATGCTGTAGCTTGTCTTGACGCGTTTATCTATGAGGAGGCAGGAGCTCCTGCCCTGAGCCCCGGCCGTGGAGAGGCATCGCGAGTAATGTGCCCTCAGGCTGTCGCTGTGCTCCCTGCAGTAGCCTAGCTGGGTGTAGGCTGGCTTCACACAGTATTTCCTCTTCAACGGGTCATCGGGCTTGTCCAGGGGCCCGTTGTGCCAGTGGCATAGCTCCTCGTAGCTTCTCCTGAAAACAACCCTGTCCCCCTCCCCTACATAGTATAGCGTGTCCGAGCCGGGTTCTTGTACCAGGAGGCCTGCCAGAGTGCTCCTATATATCGATACCTCGACGGCTCCTCCCCCGAGGAAGGCCGCGAGGCCGGCGCGCCCCCTATACTTCTCTCCGCCCCTGATCACCGTGTGCGCGAGCCTGGGTACAGCCATGCCCCATGCACCCGTTTCCCAGGCCATGGTTATGATGTGGGGTGTCCTAATAATGTTTAAGACACCCCTGCCTGATCACGTTAACCGTTAAGGCGGCCCCGGTCCGCGGGGAACGGGCTTCTATGGGTGTTGCGTTGTGCCGCGTCTCTCCACGAGTCTACTCGTAGGCGTTGTCTCCCTGATCCTCCTGGCCTCCTCGTCTCTCCCAGCCTACTCGTGGCTCTCCGGCGTGAGCTGGTACCAGGGGCCGGTTGTGGACGAGATACCGGGTATGTACGCGGACTTCGTGGTCGTAGACCCGGACTATGGGCCCGGCGATGAGCCGTGGAGCAGTGGCGATATAGAGTGGATACATGCGTCGGGCAAGAAGCTGATAGCCTACCTCAACATAGGGTTCGCGGAGGAGTGGAGGGATTACTGGAACAGCTCATGGAGCGAGACGGATCACCCCGAGTGGCTTGAATGGGTTGAGTACCCCGGCTGGCCCGGCGAGTACTTTGTCAAGTACTGGCACAGTAGCGCCTGGGAGCCGGGTGGATGGGTTGATATATTGAAGGCGGAGATAGACAAGATCATAGACATGGGTTTCGACGGCGTCAGGCTCGACAACATAGACAGCTACACCTACTGGGAGGACCCCGACAGCATAGGGCTCGGCGGCACGCTTCCCCAGGTAGACAACGCGTCCACCTGGATGATATATCTCGTGGGCAACCTATCCAGCTACGCCAAGACGCGTAGACCCGGCTTCACGGTGTTCGCGAACATGGGGGGAGGCCTCGAGCTCCTCGGAAACGACACGTTTCTATCAAGCATAGATGTCGTCGAGAGAGAAGAGGTATGGTATAGCGACAACGCGCCCGTGGATCCCGCTGAGACCAATGAGGCGTTGACGTGGCTCCGGTACGCGAGAGACCACGGCAAACAGGTCTTCGTCATGGATTACGCTTGGAGCCCCGAGTACGTCGAGGACGCGCTACAGAAGGCGGAGGACGAGGGCTTCTATATCTATGTAGCGCCCAGCTATGACCTAGACAGGATCCCGGCTTATCTCCCGGTGTACCGCGGGGTGGACGCGGACGCCGACCTGGTTGTCTGGAGCTACCACGGCGCGGGCTGGCCTGGTACGAGCGGATGGGACGTCTTCGTGGCCCTGTTCGATGGCGAGAGGTTCAGGTTCATGACCAAGATAGACGAGGACGCCGACTACGAGCCCCGGATAGCGGTTGCAGGCGACGTAGGCGAGGCCCTGGTCGCGTATATGAGCAACGAGACGACGGGGACGCCGCATATCAGGGCGGCCTTCGTGGACGCCGCGACCACCACGGTGCTGGGCCTAGAGACTATTGATGACGGGATGCTGGGCGACGCGGTGTATAGTGATGGATACTACTATGTCTCGTATACGAGATCCGGCGACGTCTACGTGGCGAGGATCACGCCGGGCTCCCACAGCATCGAGGCAGTTGTCAGGGTGACGGATACCGGGGACTCCGAGGAGTACCCTGTCCTGGCCCCCGCCCCCGGAGGCGTATACGTGGCCTGGCTCGACGGCTCAGAGCTCTGGCTCGCCCACGTCTCAGGCGACACGGTGGCTTGGACGGCGACGGTTTCGGATGGCGTCGACAGGCTCCGCTACGGTATAGGCTATGTGGAGGATAAGGGGGTCGTTGTCGTCTACTCCGTCGACGGCTCTGGGAGAGCTGTCCTCTACCAGTCTGGCTCGCCCACCGCCATGCTCACAGATATACCGGCCCCTGTGTGGGAGACCCGTGTCGCGGTGATCAATAGGA
>JALVHX010000194.1 GCA_027028805.1 Desulfurococcales archaeon
TCTAGGACGCCGCCCTTACGAGGCGGAGGTCCGGGGTTCAAATCCCCGCGGGCCCACTCCTATTCTTCTCGGCGGTGGGTTAGGTTTATTTTGTGGGGGTTTGTGATATTTGTTTGCCATGGTTTTAGTGAATGCGGGGTGGCTGTTGTGCCTGTGGAGGTATATAGTGTGGATGAGTTCCTTGATTATGCCAGGCGGGCGTCTGAGTGCAGGGTTAAGCGTGTTGTTGAGAGGGTGGGCGGCGAGAAGAGGGTTGTTGTCAAGGTGAAGGCTAGGGCTCCCGGGAGGCTGGCGACGCTGAAGATCGAGGAGGATAAGTTGGAGGAGCTGCTGGCCAAGCTACGGGAGATAGGCTGCGAGATAGTGGAGATATAGAACAAGTGTGCGCAGCCCCTAGTTTTCCAGGATAAGCCTCTCCTCGTTCATTGGCAGATAAATGTTGACGTCGTCGCCGACGACCGAGCGTATCTCCTCGGCAAGCCTTGTCCTGGCGTCATCCTCCCCATGTATTATCACTATGTTTTTAAGGGAAGCCCTATAGTGTCTCGCGATATTAACCAGGCCGTCGCGGCCCGCATGGCTCGATAAGTCGAACCATTGAAGCCTAGCCTTAACCTCCAAGCCCAGGCTTTCGACAACACCCTTCTCCAGGATCTCGTGGCCCGGGCTATCAACGCTCTGATAACTGACGAGGAAAACAGCGTTCCTGGGATTACCAGCCAGCTTCTTGAGATAATAGAGCGCGGGCCCGCCCTTAAGCATCCCCGCGGAGCTCACAATAATACCCGGCCTCCTCCAAGCCCTCCTCCTATCCTCCCATCCCCGCACAAACCGGGTCACAGAAACAGCCTTCTCGAAGAACCCGGGGTCCCGGAGAAACCTCTTATTAGCCAGATAAATATCCGTGACAGCCCTGCCCATGCCGTCGAGAAAAACAGTCTCAGCGGGAAACTCGGCGGCCAGGAGAGATATAAGCTCCTGGCTCCTACCCACACTGAAAGCCGGGATAAGCACCGTTCCGCCGCCATCAAGAACCTCCTCAATAGCCTCAGCAAGCTTCTTCTCCGTCAAATGACGAGGCGGGTGTAGAGAAGAACCATAGGTGGACTCGATGATCAAGGTGTCGACGCTGCGGGGCCAGAGCTCGGCACGGCCCAGAGTCCAGGTCTGAATAGTGTTGACATCACCGGTATACAGTATACTGTGGCCGCCGGCATCCAGATACGTGAGCCCACTCCCCAAAATATGCCCCGCACTAGTCATCATAACAGAATACTCATCCACAGAAACCTCCTCGCCATAATCAACCAACAAACTATGCTCCTTCATAGAATAAAGCTCGGACTCCTCATAATCAATATAGTATCCGCTAAGCTTCATGAAATCCCTTATCAAGAGCTCCCCGATCTCAAGAGTCGGCCTAGTCATAACAGCCAACGGGGCGGCGGAGACATAGAGGAAGGGAACAGCACCAATATGATCAAGATGAGCATGAGACACGGCCACAGCGGCGACATCAATAGGCCTAACATGGCCCGGAAACCGCGGCCTCCCCTCCTCATCGAAATTAACACCATAATCCAGCAAGAAACCCCGGCCACAACCCTCACACCTGACAAAGAAACCCGCCCGGCCAACCTCGCCTCCGCCGCCGAGGACATCAACAAAAACCCTAACCATAACAACACACCCACGCCGCCGAGACCAAATAAGCCCCCAAGCCAAGACATGTCAAGGCAACACATACACAAATGAAACAATAAACACCCCCTTATCTAAATAAGGCATCGCCCCACACCCTCTCCCAGACAAAACAGTAGCCGCTAAACAATAGGGGAACGCAAAATAATAGGACGCCCCCTAATATAGTAAATTAAAACAATAACCGGGCCCAAGCATTATCAACGGGTGATGCATAGAGTTGTTTCCGGGAATGTCGCCGCGCGAGATAAAGCGCATGATGAAGCGCATGGGGATAAGATACGAGGAACTAGGCGGCGTAGAGGCAGTGATGATAAAGACTGGTGATAAGACCATAAAGCTCATAGATCCACAGGTAATAGTTCTAGACATGGGCGGGCAGAAGATATACCAGATAATGGCTCGTGGAGAAGAAGTATCCGAGAACAAGGAGCCCGGGGCCATGGAGGAGGCGATAGAGATCAATGAGGAGGACATAGAATTCATAGTAGAGCAGACAGGAGCCTCCAGGGAAGAGGCTAGAAAAGCCCTTATAGAGTCGCGGGGCGACATAGCCGAAGCCATTCTGAGGCTCAAAGGAGAAGGCGGGACCTAGGCTCCGCCAGCGGCGAAAAAACAATACATTATGCGGGGAACAAGCGCCGTGAGGGTGCCGCGGATAGGAAACGTGTCATCCATAATAAACACGGAGTCTTATGTTAAGAAGCTGGACAAACCCGCCTATCTCCTAGGAGTATACTATGACGGCATGTCAGCCAAAGCCGTGCTAGAGTTCGTGGACGAGGAGGGTTCATCGCTTATCCTGCTCCACGACCCCACAGGCCACAAGCCATACTTCTTAACAGACGTGCCCGCCGACGAGATCGTCTCAAACAAGAAGATCACGGGTCACAGGGGCTTCGACCACGTAGAGAAGGTCAGGAAAACTGATCCCCTCACGGGAAAAGAAGTCGTCATGACAAAGATAGTCACAAAGGATCCCCTGTCGGTGGCGAAGCTCAGAGAAGCCGTCCCCAAGGCGTGGGAGGCTAAGATAAAATACCACGACAACTACGTCTTCGACAACGGCCTCATACCAGGGATGAGGTATATCCAGAGAAACGGTAGACTAGAAATACTCCTCCCCAAGGTCTCGGAGGAGACCCGGAGAAAAGTACTAGAGATCTTCCGCCACGAGGCCGAGGAAACAAGGCGCCTAGCACTGGAATGGACACCCCTCTTCGAGGAAAAACCGCCGCCAGCCCGTAGACTAGCCATCGACATAGAGGTATACACGCCCTTCAGGGGAAGAGTACCGCACCCGAAGAGGGCGGAGTACCCTGTAACCAGCATAGCCATGGTGGGCAGCGACGGCTACAAGAGGATAATACTGCTCGCCAGGAGACACGAGTGGGGGGACACGCCGCCCGAGTACCCGGCCGACGCGATAGTAGAGTTCTATGACAGCGAGGAGGCATTGATCCTAGAGACCTTCAGGGTCATGAACACTTATCCAGTAGTGCTCACCTTCAACGGCGACAACTTCGACCTCCAATACCTCTACCACCGCGCCCTGAAGCTGGGCATACCCAGGTGGCTTATACCCTTCAAGATACAGGAGGACGCTGTCAGGATAACGACAAGCATACACCTAGACCTATACAGGTTCTTCGAGAACAGGGCTATACAGGTATACGCGTTCGGCGCCAGATACCAGGAGTTCACGCTAGACGCGGTTGCCTCGGCGCTCCTCAAGGTATCAAAGATAGCCGTGGAGGGCAACCTGGGCGAGCTCCCATATGGGCGGCTAATAGCATACAACTACCGCGACGCAGAGCTCACGCTCAGCCTAACCACGTTCGATAACAACATAGTATGGCAGCTCATGGTGCTCCTGGCGCGCATATCGAAGACGAGCATAGAGGATATATGCAGGAAAACGATCTCCAAATGGATACAAAACCAGTTCTACTGGGAGCACCGTCAACGAGGATACCTCATACCCGAGCCCGAGGACATAAAGAAGATGAAGGGAGCCAGGAGCCTCACAGAAGCCACGATAGAGGGAAAGAAATACGCGGGCGCCCTAGTAATAGAGCCGCCCATGGGCGTCTTCTTCCGCGTAACAGTGTTGGACGTTGCATCCCTATATCCCAGCATTATCAAGAAATACAACCTCAGCTACGAGACAGTGGATCCCGTTGAGTGTAAGCGGAAAATACACGCGGTTGACGAGACCGGCAGGAGGATACACGATATATGCATAGACAAGCCAGGCCTAATAGCACAGGTCATAGGGCTCCTGAGAGACTTCAGGGTAGGCATATATAAGAAGAAGAGCAAGGATAAGACGCTGAGCCCCGAGGAGAGAAGCTGGTACGACGTCGTGCAGAGGGCTATGAAGGTATTCATAAACGCGAGCTATGGAGTACTCGGGGCAGTCAACTTCCCCCTATACGCGCCCGCCGTAGCCGAAAGCGTTACAGCACTCGGCAGGAGATCCCTGTACACGATTCTCTCCAAGGGCGCTGAGATAGGCCTAAAGATCCTCTACGGCGACACAGACTCCATATTCCTATGGGACCCCACCGAGGAGCAGCTGGAGGGCCTGCAGGAATGGGTCAGCAGAAACCTAAACCTGGAGATAGAAGTGGACAAGGTCTTCGAATACGTCCTCTTCACAGGCCTCAAGAAGAACTATATCGGGGTATACGAGGACGGGGGAATAGAGATCAAGGGCCTCGTGGCCAAGAAGAGAAACGTCCCCGAGTTCCTCAAAGACCTGTTCGAGGAGATAATAGAGAAGTTCAGGTCCGCGCGCACCCCAAGAGACTTCTACGAGATAAAGGAGTGGCTGAACCGGGAGATCAGAACCCTGTACAGGCAGCTACGTCATA
Source organism: Desulfurococcales archaeon (assembly GCA_027028805.1). GTDB lineage: Archaea > Thermoproteota > Thermoprotei_A > Sulfolobales > Desulfurococcaceae > JALVHX01. The sequence continues at coordinate 4,578 of JALVHX010000194.1, forward strand.
AACAATTGATGCTGGACAGGCTGGCGTTCAAAACAGGGCTCACAAAGCCCCTAGAAGAGTATAAGAAGAACAGGCCCCAGCACGTCAAGGCGGCCATGCAGCTGGCGGCCTACGGCGTCAACGTGATGCCCGGCGACATAATAGTATATGTGAAGGTTAAGACAAAGGAGGGGGTTAAGGCTATACAGCTAGCGAAGCTATACGAGGTGGACCCGGACAAGTATATTGAGCAGATAAGGAGCGCGCTGGAACAATTGCTCGTAGCCCTCGGCATAGAGTGGGACGACATAGTCGGCATGAACAGGCTCATGAGCTTCATGGAGGCGGCGTAGGCGACAAGATTTATTAGCAAACTAGAATGTATCCATAAACCACGCCTACGCAGACAAGACTAAGCCCGGCATAAAACACGCCGTATACCTGGATGGGGTGCATATACATGCCCAAGAAACGCGAGAGCCGTGGAAGGAGAAAAGGAGCCAAGGGCAAGGTAGGCGTAATACAGTGCGACAACTGCGGCCGCCTAGTACCGGCCGACAAGGCTATCTGTGTGACACGTATGTACAGCCCCGTAGACCCGCAGCTCGCCCGCGAGCTCGAGAAAAAAGGCGCAATAATAATGAGGTACCCTGTAACAAAATGCTACTGCGTATCATGCGCCGTCCATCTAGGCATAGTGAAGGTTAGGCCCGAGGAGGAGAGAAAGAAGAAGCCCCTGCCCATCTAGCATCACTCAGCAAACAAGACAGGGAACACCTTGTGCGCCACGCGGTGCTTGTAGAGGCGTCCCCGTTTTTCGATAGATGGGACATAGTTGACAGGGTCCTAGAGGCGGCGGCCCATACAGGCCTAGATATAGATGTGCTGGTCGTGCGCGACAGGATCATTGTGAGGAAACGCGGCAACAGTTTCTCCAAGACAAAAGTATCCGACACCTATAAGGCTCTCATGGAGAGCCTATCCTTGTGCGGAAAAATAATAGTTTTATCGGAGAATAGCTGGGAGAGACTGGAGCCAGGTATTCTCCGCGGAGACACCTGTGTTCTGATGGGGCTGCACAGTGATATACCCGGGTATCTCCTAGAGACCCTCCCGAGACCCTATGAAGAGAGAAGCCTCGGGGGCCCGAGCTATCTGGCAAGCCAGTGCATATACATACTCGGCTACCTGGCAACGGGCCCGGGAGAGGCGTGGAAATAAATATATCCGGGTACTATGAGCAATTAAAGAGCCTAGTCTATCCATAACCATGTGCGTGGGTGGATACTCCATGGCCAAGGTTAAGAAGCTAATACTTGTAACAGCTAGTCATCACCCGCTACATAACATGTGGGTTAAGCTGCTGGACAAGCTGGCTGAGGAGCACGGGGTTGAGAAGGAGATAAGGATCGAGGACTACGTGTTGCTCGTCGAGCACGGCGCCACCGATGAATACGGGATGGCCTGGGTGCCGCAGCTGCTCGCAGAGCTCGATGATGGCACCATAAAGCTTGTCCTAGCCAAGTTCCCGCTCGACGAGGCGCTTCAGCCCGATCCCGACAAGGCGTACGAGGTGGCTGAGAAGAGGCTGAAGGAGCTGGAGGAGGGCTCCTAGAGAGCCTTGTACTTCTCGATAACAGTGCCCTATGTGCCGACACCCCACGACGTCGTCCGCGCCATGCTCCGCTTGGCTGGCGCGGGCCCAGACGATATTGTATATGACCTCGGCTGCGGCGACGGGAGAATACTGGTGATAGCCGTCAAGGAGTTCGGCGTAAAAAAGGCTGTGGGAATAGAGATCCGTGACACACTGTATGAGGAGGCCTTGAGGAATATAAGGAGCGCTGGAGTAGACGATAGGGCGCATGTGATAAAAGCGGATTTCTTCGAGGTTGATATAAGCGAGGCAACCATAGTCACTCTCTTCCTCCTGACAAGCGTCAACAACAGGCTCAAGCCCAAGTTGGAGAAAGAGCTGAGGCCCGGGGCACGCGTTGTCTCGCATGAGTTCACTATACCCGGGTGGCGGCCGGAGAGAACGGAGCATGTGCGTGACTCGAATTATCTGACACATACAATATACCTATATGTTATCGGCCGCCACAGGCTCTGACAGGATCTTTCTGGCGAACACTATGTAGCCCGTGTGCCCTATCATTGTGGACGCGGGCCTGGTAGCCCCCTTCTCAACGATATATTCGCGCAACAGTATCTCGTAGGAGTGAATATCCATGAAACCCCCGTGCTCCCTCAAAGCCACAACTGTTTTCTCCACCTGGTTAACCGTCGGCACATATATCAGCACAGGCCTAGACGGCCTCAGCGCCACCCACACCGTGTCAAGCGCCCGCCACGGATCAGGCATGTCCAGGAAAAACGCATCCAGCCCCTCCACCGGCACGCCTTCCCTAATATCGCGCTTCTCCAATACAACCCTGTCCAGAAGCCCCATGCGCTCCAGGTTCGCCCTAGCCGCCTCGAGGTGATCGCCCCGGATATCGTAGCCGTATACCCTGCCCTCTCCGCCAACGATCCATGCCAGAATAGTGGTTACGACGCCGGAGCCCACGCCCGCCTCAGCAACCCTGGAGCCGGGCCCGATCCCAGATAATATGACCATGAAGGAGTAGTCTTTCGGGTAAATAACCTGTGTGACACGCCTATAGCTATAGACGGCGTCCACAGGCAGAGGCTCCAACAAGTAGGCGTACCCGCCCCTGCTCAGAGGCACCCTGTCCCCGTAACGCCGCCCAACTATGTCGCGGTGCCTCACAAACCCCTTATCGGTGCCGAGGACACCGCCCTCCCGTAGCTCTACGAGAAACCTTCTCTTATCATCAATATATACGAGCACCCTGTCCCCGTAACCTAGGACACGGCTCGGTTTTGGCGTCATTCATCATCCCGCCGCCTTTAAGCGAGTCAGTAATACCAGCCGTCCTCACGGCCCTAGTCATCCATATTAGCGGCTTTTGGGGGACAACATGGTCTATGCTATATTAACGCCTTTAATCTTATAATGTTTCGCGGAGACGCGTCAACGCGGTTTAGAGAAGGAACCGGGGTGGTGTGGCGGCTCCTTGGGCGGCGAGGAGAAGAAAATGTATCTCATGAGCATAAGGCCCAGGTACGCCTATAGGATATTCTCTGGTAGCAAGAAATACGAGCTCCGCAGATGGTTCGGCCTCCGCCCCGAGCCCGGGGAGATAATCGTGGTCTACGCCTCCGGCAACGTGAGGGCAATAATAGGCGAGTTCACGGCTGGCAGGGTCATATATGGTGAGCCGGAAGAGGTCTGGAGATACATCATGGGGCAGAGAGACCATGGGGTGAGGAGGGAGGATAAAGAGTATATAGCGGGCTCGAGAACCGCCATGGCCATAGAGGTGTTGAACCCACGCCTCTATCCAGAGCCGGTGTCTCTATACAAGCTCAGAAACATAATACCCGGCTTCAACCCGCCGATGAGCTTCAGGATCCTTGACAGAGACGAGCCGCTCTACAGATTAATAATAGCTAGGCTACGGAAAACACTATGAAAAACCACGGTTACAGTAGACCGGGCAAGATACAAGAGATCTCTTAATAGTTCAAATTTAATAGAATAGACGTTGTATCCTAAAAGACGTCTTATCGATCTCGTTCTCCGGCCGGCTAGATAAAATCATTGTCCCTAGACCACAACTCCTTCTTCAATAGATCCCTCACCGCCACCCTAATGACCTCGCTCCTGCTACTATACCGTCCTATCCTGACGAGCTCGTCGAGACCCTCGACATACACCTCGGGCATCTTGACGGTTATGAGACGCATCCTGGTCACATAGCCCGCCATAACCAGTCACCAAGAACAATATAGGGGGACAGAAAAGTTTATAAATGAAAACAATAATGCGGCGCATACCCTCGAAGAGAGCGTGTAGAAAAATACTTATACAGAACCTCAGGGATAAAGGTTAATAAGGCGCCACCTATATGAAGGGCGGTGCCTATGCGGACAAGGCTCACATTATTATCATCATTAATAATTATTGTTTCATTACTTGTTATAAACGCATTATACTTTACAACAATGAACAATAAATATAATGAACGATTATTATATAAAGAGAGGATCTATGTATTATCTCCTTCCCCTGTAAGAATCACTAAACCGTATGGCGCCGACAACGGATATCATGTCGCCCAAACAGATATGTTCACATTCATATCCTGGACAGATACAAACCAAGACATAGACCTCGATAACGCCGCAAATCTCCTGCAGCAACAGGGGTTCTATATAGTAACCGTTAACACGACATACTTAGAGGCTTTGAAAAGATATCTACTCTACCCGCATCTGCAAAATGATATAAACGCGCCTGCCTTGACAATATATACGCGCATATATGTAAACGGGACAATAATGACATACACAGTGGTATCCCGCGAATCATTAGCAATGCTAATGTACATGGACAGCAGCATGCAGTACCC
>JALVHX010000195.1 GCA_027028805.1 Desulfurococcales archaeon
GGAGCCTTTTGTATATTATGGATTTACTTGGCAATGCTAGATCACTCGCTTAAGATTGTATTGTTATCTGTGTTTCTTAGCATTATTTATGATGTATTTTTATATTTTAGGGCTTGTATAAAAATTGTCGAACAAGATGCTAAGTAGTTTTATTTATATCTGTGTTCTATTCTTTATTTATTTATTGTATTATATTGTATGTTTGTCCGCTTTTCTCATGCTTACCTGGTTGGGGGGGCTGCGGTATTGGTATTGGCGGTGGCACGCCTAAGGATCTGCTAAGAATAATTACTTCCGCCATGAGATGCTGGAATACTGCCTGAAAGATCATTGGCGGCATCCTTTTTTCGCGTATGTCTTTTTCTAGGCTGGCTAGCTTCTTTTGGTCGTTGCTTGTTACATACGCTTCTCCTTTTAGTGTTATCTGGACTGTGGGAGGTATTGTTGAGAGCGAATAGACGAAGGGAACAACTAGGCTTTGTCCACGACGGTAGGGCTGGCTACTGGGGATCGTTAAGTTTATTTGGAACTGGATCTTCTGGGGTATTATTTCTGCAAGCTTTTCCGCTGATATGCTCGTCAACCTTATCGTGAATGTAAACATCTCTGACACCTGGTTCTTTTAGCAAGCTCCGGGTATCCTTATTATTATCTAGCTATATTAATGCTTAGTCATGTCTCTATATGAGCAGTTCGGTGAAAGTATTCATTATCCCTTATTAGCCCCTTTTATAAACCAAAATAATTAGAGGGATAGATGTATCAGTTGGAAAGAGGTGAAACAAATGGCTACAAAGGAAAAGCCCCGAACAATAGCTGATCTCCCGGGCGTTGGGCCTAGTATAGCGAACAAACTAGTAGCCGCAGGGTTCCCCACTATAGAGGCACTAGCGGTTGCGCGGCCCGAGGATATTAGCCAGAGAGCCGGGATCCCACTAACTACTGCTACGAGAATAGTTCAGGCAGCGCGCCGCGCCCTAGATATAAGGTTTAAGACGGCTCGCGAGATAAAGCTCGAGAGGCTAAGTGTTAGAAAGATTACTACTGGTAGCAAAAACTTGGATGATCTGTTAGGCGGCGGCATAGAGACTAAGACTATAACCGAGTTTTATGGAGAATTTGGCAGCGGTAAGACACAGATATGTCATCAGCTTAGCGTTAATGTCCAGTTGCCTCCAGAGAGAGGAGGGTTGGCTGGAAAGGCGGCATATATTGATACAGAGGGAACGTTCCGTTGGGAGAGAATAGAGTCTATGGCGAGAGCCCTAGGCCTCGACCCCGACGAGGTTATGGATAATATATTGTATCAGAGAGCCTATAATAGTGATCACCAGATGGCTATTGTAGAGGAGCTCTTTACTCTTGTGCCAAGAGAAAATATAAAACTAGTAATAGTGGACTCTGTTACAAGTCATTTTCGCGCAGAATATGTGGGTAGAGAAAATCTGGCTCCGAGGCAGCAGAAGCTTAATCAGCACTTGCACCAGTTGCTGCGTCTAGCCGAAGCATATAATATAGCGGTTGTCATAACAAACCAGGTTATGGCTAGGCCGGATGTGTTCTTCGGCAATCCTATGCAAGCCGTAGGTGGACATGTGCTCTACCATATACCTGGTGTACGCGTTGAGCTGAGAAAGAGCAAAGGAAACAAGAGAATAGCAAGAGTAGTCGATGCGCCGCATCTACCAGAGGGCGAGGCCGTCTTCGTGATAACGGAGGAGGGCATAAGGGATCCGGAAGACTGAGTATATAATTCATATTTTATGATGATATGGAATGCTGTCGAACAATGAGGCGCCCTTAAATTAGGGTGCCGATGAAATAGGAGGTTTCGGCTGATACGGTTTAGCTGCTGCATCGCGATAATATGGCATACGCTATTACGGCGGGCGGCATTTCAAGGGAGATTTCTAGTGGTTTTATTGTTTTACCTAGTTCTAGGTCCTTCTTAGAATACTCCATGTCGCCTGGGAGTATGATCGCTACGTTGTCGGCGCATAGTTTTTCTAATGGAGACGGTTCGCCGATTCCGTAGATTATATAGATGTTTTCTATCCCGAGGGTTTCCTTGATATCGGTTAGCTCGGGCAATACTATGAGGGGGCGCCGGATTCTATAAGAGTATTTATATGCATCCGGCACGCCTATCTGGGCAGCGGCTCCTATAGGCTTTATTATTATGGGTACGGCGTCTCTGTGCGTTAAATAAACTGTTTTTGTGAAATCAAGCAGTCTCTGAACACCTGAGACCGCGTATATGGCTATATATAGCGTCAAAGCAACGTCCCTCCCGGCGAATTTGTATTAAAGTAATGTCTTGTTTCTTATGCTGAAAAGCTATATAGTGGCTGGTATTTTTATGTGGTGTCCAGGTAGCGGGCCACGGTCTCGGCTATGGCTCGTGAGAGAGGTGGGGGGACGGCTTCGCCTACTAGGTTATATTGTTCGTCGCGGCCTCCGTAGAAGACAAAGTTGTCGGGGAACCCCATGAGCCTTGCCTGTTCTCGTACGGTTAGAAACCTGTTCTCGTAGGGATGTATGAAACGTGAGCTGCCTAGTACTGTGGGCGCTATTTTGCGTGGGTCGAGGCGTATAAGGTTGGGTAGAAATCTTTGTGCGCCGCGGTAATGTATCATGGCTTGACCCCATTTTAGCCTAGCTATTCTCTTCAGTTTCTTTCTCGGCACAGGTGGTGGTTCGTGGTTCGGGGGGAAGGGGCCCGGGGGAGGTAGATCCGAGAGAGCTGTTTCAACGGTGATCTTCTTATTGATAGGCGGCGGCTTTATCAGAATATTCGATACGAATACGCGTCTGCGATGGCTTGGTGTTCCGTAGCGCTCGGCTTCAAGTATATTGAAGTGTATTTTCTCGTAACCAGCGCTCCTAAACTCTCTTTTAAGTGCCCAGGCGAGAGGGCCATCCATTATGGCCGGCACGTTCTCCATTACGAATACACGTGGCCTTAGGTTAGCGACGAGCCTTATGAAATGAAGCGTTAACTGGCCCATAGGGTCTCTGTATAGCCGGTCTAGGGGATTCCTTTCTCTACGAGGATTAGCCCCGGTGAATGGCTCGCATGGAGGACTTCCTATGATAACATCTATGTCTCCGGCAAGTCTTTGTATATCTGTGGAACGCA
>JALVHX010000196.1:0-976 GCA_027028805.1 Desulfurococcales archaeon
CTACCTCTACTCCGCGAGCCCCTATAACCTGAACTGGAGCGGCACAAGCCTCCTCTACAAGGCCCTGGTCGACGAGAACTATACCGTCGTGGCCGCCGACACCGTTGACCAGCTCCTCGAGGAGGCAGGGAAGGGGGGCCTCGTCCTCATAATAGCGCCGGATAAGCCTGTGGAGGAGGAGGCCGCGGCGGAGCTCCTCAGGCTCCTCCGCGGGGGCAGGATAAACATACTCGTAGCCGACGAGAACGTGACCAGCAACGCGGTGCTCGAGCCCATGGGCCTTAGGATAGATGGGAGAGCATTGTTCGGGCCGGGCCCCGGTGGATACAACCCGTATCCAACAGCCTATATGATTGACATGGAGGGCCGCAACTACACGTTTAAGCTCAACTGGGCCTCGATGATAATAGCGGGGCCCCAGGGGTTCTCCGCCACCGGTTCCACTATCGCCGCCGTGGACCTCGACGACGACGGAGTCCTGGATCCCGGGGAGGACGCTGTTGCCCCCAGGATCGTGGCCGGCTACGCAGAGGCCGCGGGGGGCGGCACATTGTTCGTTGTAGCCGACAGCTTCCCCTTCATAAACCAGGCCTTCCTCTCCGACAAGCCCTACCGCAACTACACGTTGAGCCTGATAAGGGAGCTGGCCGGGGGGAGAGGGGGGAGGATTATAATAGATAACAGCCACTACAAGAAGAGGATCGCGTCCATAGGCATGCTGTTCCACCCCGCCATAATAATGTATGTATTGGGCGGCGTCGTGGAGGGCTTCGACAAGGCGTTGTCGGAGAGGATAAGGGAGTCGAGCTTCATAGCCCTGGTGTCGCTCACAGCCCTCACCGCGATAGGCCTCATACTCTACAGGAGCATACTCGGCGCCCGCGGCTTCTCCTCCATCAACCCGTCGCCGGTGGAGGAGACCGTGGTTATAGCTGAGACCGAGCTCAGGAAGACGGTGGCTGAGGGAGGCCTCAGG
>JALVHX010000196.1:986-3136 GCA_027028805.1 Desulfurococcales archaeon
CACGGGAGCTGGGGGAGAGGGCGGAGTGGATGCGCCGCATATACCTCCGCGCCCGCGGGGAATCCAGGTTTCCCCCGATAATCCGGTGGAGGGGGGCGCTGGTCAGGTTCATTAGGAGCACCGAGTGGATCCTCGAGTACATGGGGTATACTCTCACGCGCGAGAAAGGGTATCGTGGGATAGAATATGTCCTCAAGAAATAGCCTGGACCCGGTGTATGCGCGGGAGGTGTCCGCCAAGATACTCCGCAACGCCGCGAAGGTGATCGTTGGGAAGAAGAGGGTGTTGCGCGAGATACTCATAGCGTTGTATGCGGGAGGCCACGTGCTCCTCGAGGGAGTGCCGGGTGTCGCGAAGACCCTTATGGCTAAAACCGTGGCCAGATCCATAGGCCTAGCCTACTCGAGGATACAGGCCACCCCGGATCTCCTCCCAAGCGATATTATAGGGACGTTCGTCTACGACCCTAAGACGGGCGAGTTTAAGCCGCGCAAGGGCCCCATCTTCGCGAACATAGTCTTGTTCGACGAGATAAACAGGGCCAGCCCAAGGACACAGTCCGCGCTCCTCGAGGCCATGCAGGAGAGGCAGGTGACGATCGAGGGCGTCACGTTCAAGCTCCCCGAGCCCTTCATGGTCATAGCCACCATGAACCCGATCGAGATGGAGGGAACCTTCCCGCTCCCCGAGGCCCAGCTGGACAGGTTCCTGCTAAAGATACTCGTGGACTATCCCAGCAGGGAGGAGACCGCGAGGATACTGGAGAGGATACACAGGATCCAGGAGTTCAGGGTGGAGCCGGTGGTGGGCGGCGAGGATATTATGAGGATACGCTCCATGCTACCCGGCGTGAGGGTGAGCCGCGAGGTTGTGAGATACATAGTCGACCTCGTCGAGGAGACTCGGCGGCACCCCTACGTCAAGCTCGGCGGCTCCCCTAGGGCCGCGATAGCCCTCTACCTCTGTAGCAAGGCCAACGCGTTGATCGATGGAAGGAGCTACGTGCTCCCCGACGACGTGAAGCTTGTCGCAAAGCCGGTTCTACGCCACCGCATCATACTAACCCCCGACGCCGAGTTCGAGGGGGTTAGCGTCGAGAGGGTTGTGGAGGACGTGTTGAGCAAGGTGCCGGTCCCGCGCCCCGAGATCGAGGAGGAGGCCGAGGAGGAGATGGGCGGGGAGGCTGAGAGCGAGGCCGGGGGAGAGGGTTGAGCTCCGGGGGAGAGGACGGCATAGTATACACGTATAGGTTCGTGGCGGTTCTCCTCATACTATCGTTTCTCACAGCCGCGGCGCTCGTGTCGAGCCCTGTTCTCCCCGAGACACTCTACTACGCGATCGGCGGGATCATCGGCTACTTGATGGCTATGCGGTTCCTCCTAGAGCTGGCGGCACGGGAGAGCTATAGGCTTAGGGTTGAGAGAAGGTTCCTTGATCCCCTGGTCGAGGACAGGCCTGTCCGCGTGGTTCTCCGAGTCGTCAACGAGAGCGTTGTCCCCATACTCTACGCGGAGATAAATGATCTCTATCCGAGGCTCTTCACGAGGATAAGGGGGGCCTCGTCGGCCGCCGGCGTCCTCGCGAGCCGCGGGGGCATAGAGCTACGCTACACGGTTAAGCCGAGGCTCGGCCGCCACAGGTTCACGGGGACAGAGCTCATAATGAGGGATCCCGCGGGCCTATACGCCTACAGGATGATCATACCGGGTAGCGGGGGAGAGGTCAGGGTTTACCCGAGGCCCCTCCCGTTGCCCAGGAGGAGCGGTGGATGGGTTACGAGTAGCCTCGGCCTCACCCCCTCGCGGCTCCACGGTATAGGCCAGGAGTTCGCGATGCTCCGCGAATACGTGCCCGGCGACGACTACAGGTTCATCGAGTGGAAGAGCTATGCGAGGCTACGCAGGCTCTACGTGAAACAGTTTGAGAGGGAGGTGAGCCTCAGCCTGGCAATACTCCTCGACGCCGGGCCCGGGATGAGGTACGGGGTGCTGGGGAAGACACCTCTCGAGGAGTCGGCGCGCGCGGTGGCCGGGATAGCGAGGGCTGTTCTCTGGAGGGGGGACTGGCTCGCCCTCTATGTACGCGACATAGATGGTCTGCATAGGAGCGGGTATGGTAGGGGGAGGGCTCATTTCCGCAGGGTTCTCGAG
>JALVHX010000197.1 GCA_027028805.1 Desulfurococcales archaeon
CCCTCATAGTGGTGAAGGAGGGCAGTCTCGCGCGTCTAATAGGGAGGGGTGGAGAGAGGATAAACGGTATAGAGAACGATACCGGGCTGAGGATAAGGGGCGTTGAGCTATCCCTCGACCTAAGACCGTTGATAAGGGCCATACACCCTGTGAGCTGGATAAACAAGTATATAGTAGACGTCGACCTCGCCGGCCCCTCACTGCTGGTAAAGGTTGATACAAACGGGTACGGCGCCTTTGTGGGGCAGCGGGGCAGCCATGTCCGCTTCATAGACACTGTTATGAGGAAGCTCATGGATATAGGTGTCAAGGCCCTGGAGGTTGAGCAGAAGAAGAGGAGGAAGCGGTGATCCCGGGGAAAAAGACTCTATGGGGCCCGCGAGGGTTCTTTTTACTGCATCGAGACGTATCGAGACAGCTTCTCTATAACTATCCTGGATAACACGTTTATCGGCAGGTTTCCTTCCTCGAGAAGCATCTTATGGAACAGGGCATGGCTGTAGCGGGGGCCTAGCAGCTTCTTCGCGCGCTCCCTCAGCTCCATTATCCGTGTCTTGCCGTAGTTATAGCTTAGCTGGTAGGCCGGCGTAAAGGTGTAGCGGAGGGCTTCTCCAACCGCCCCCTGCTGTGGGAGATACGCGTCCTTCACCAGCTTCTCGACGGCCTCCTGGAACCCTATCATGCCTGTGCTCAGCTCTACGTCCACGTACACCCTCACAGCCCTCCAGAGGGCGTCGTGCAGCACCTTGAGCCTGTACTCGGGGCTCGGGTCTATGCCTTCCTCCAGCATCAGCCACTCCGTGTAGTGAGCCCATCCCTCCACGAAGTCGGGTGGGTTGAAATATGCTTTCCTCAGCAGGGTCGGCGCGCTCCTAGCGTAGCAGAGCTGAACATGGTGGCCTGGATAGGTTTCATGTATGGTCGTGTTCAACACGTCGTAGGCGTTGAAGTGGCTCAGCATCTCCTCGTTCTGGGGCTTGGTAACATAGTATTGTCCAATCATGCTGTAATGAAATATCTCGGGGGGCACGTAGGCGGCGAACGGGATTATGGGGCGTAGATGCGGCGGGGTCTCAACTACCTCGACGTCCTCGCCTACGGGTAGCTCCACGATGTTTTTATCGGCGACGAACCTCCTCACCTTCTCAACAGTCTCCCTGTGCCATCGCATGGCCTCGTCGGGGTCCCGTGGCTTCTTCTCCTTGATCCTCTCCAGGGCCTCCTCTATACTGGAGGCGCCCATGGCTCTAGCCGTCTCCAGCATCATCGACCTGTATTTCTCGGCCTCCCTGTAGCCGTGGCTCCTCAGCTCCTCCGGGCTCTCCTCTATGAACCTCGCCCTGAGCCTCTCCACGAAGAGCTCGCGGCCTATGGGCTTGAAGCCGGGTCTTGCTTCTCCGCGGAGCCTCTTGGTCTCATCGATGACCTTGTCGAGCATAGCCGCGGCCTCCTCTATTTCACGCGACCAGTCTCTGCCGGCCGAGGCTCCATAGGCTTTAACAAGCTCTAGTAGAGGCTTGGCTCCCTGAGCCACCTGTAGAGCCATGTCTATCCATAGCTGGTACGGCTCCTCCACCAGCTCCATCGGGGCCAGCAACACGTTTTCGAGCTGCGAGAGCCTGGCCTCTATCGCGTACACAACGTGGTTTCTCGGCAGATAGCTTCTTGTGAGAAGCGGGGTGAACAGCTCGCCCAGCATCATGGCGGCGTAGGGCATCATCTTGTGGAGGGGCCACTCCCTCAGCTCCCTGAGCTCGAGCCTGAGCCCCCTCACAAGCACCTCATAGTCTATCCTACGCGGCCCCCTCAGCTTCTCAGCATCCACTTCTCCGAGCCTGTCAAGGGTCTCCTTCATCAGCTTCTCGAGGCTCTCCACCCATTTCTTATCGATCCTAGGAACGATAGCGTCGTACTCGTGGAGGCCCAGTTGCGTCCCCATGAGGGGGTTGAGCTCTAGAAGCCTCTGTAGCGAGTCATGTACTATGTGGTCGAATAATCTATTATGGTCTAGAGACACGGTGTATGCGCCTCGCAAAGAGGTTTCTTTATCAAACTATTACTCGCGCCACGCATCTATATAGTATTTAGTTTTTTAGAGGAGACGCGGGCGGGTAGCGGTCAGCTGGGTGTGTTCTAGTCATCCCGGCCTCCCCCGGGCGGGTCTCTCCGGGAGTAACTCATCATTCACTACACCGTTATACGGGGACGCCAATAATATAGATGATTCCGCTATAATATCTTCTCGCGTAGCATGGGCCGCGGCGCCTCGTTGGGGGAAGGGTGTTCTCTGTGACGTTTGTGTTGAGGGCTCATAATATATGGAAGAGCGTGGGCGGTAAACCGGTCTTGGCAGGTATCTCTCTGCGTGTAAAACGCTCCTCTATATACTTCGTCGTGGCCCCCAGGGGCTCGGGTAAGACTCTTCTCGCCCGCATACTCAGCGGCGACGAGGCTCCGGATAAGGGGTTTGTATACGTCAACGATATACCTATAACGTATAGTGAGGCGAAGAGCCTGGTCTCCCGCTACCCGCCGAGGATACCTATGACCCATACCGTGCTCGACGCCTTCATGACTACTGCTAGGAGGGCGGGCATCCATCCCAGGGATGCTAAGGAGAGAACCATTAGGTTATCCAACTATTTCGGGCTGGGCGAGCACATGGATAGATACCTAGATGCTTTGCCTAGGAACATCTTGGTGCGCGTGCTGGTGGCGGTAACTGTTTTCAAGAAGCCTCTTGTAGCCGTGCTCGATGACCCGTTCCGCGACATAGATGCTTCGGAGGCCTTGTTCTTGATGGACAGGGTGCGCCTGCTCGCTAGAAGCGAGGGGACAGCGTTCATTATAACAACGTCTAACCCGGTTATAGCGGATATGGGGGACTATGTATATATCATGTATGGGGGCCGGATAGTGGAGGAGGGGTGGAGAGAGGATCTCATAAACAGGGTTCTCGGCGAGGGCATGAAGGCGGAGATAGTGGCGGAGGACGGAGAACTAGGGAGGCTTGGCGCGAAGACATTGTCCGTGAAAAGGCTCGGGGACAGGGTGATCGCCAAGATACTTCTCCGCGACATAGCGGAGCTCCCCCGCGTGATCGAGGAGCTGATAGAGTCCGGGGCAAGGCC
>JALVHX010000198.1 GCA_027028805.1 Desulfurococcales archaeon
TCTCTACATAGTCGAGCGGCTCGGCGACAAGGCTGTGCTTGTTGAAGACGGGTTCGTGCGGGCCGTCGGGAAGCCCAATGAGATCGTGGGGATGTATCTTGGGAAGAGTTTTAAGACACCTATATGAGAAACCAGGTATAGGCGGCGCTCGATGCCCACGATGGGCGGGCTGACGGCGCCCCGGTGATGAACCATTGTAGCGGAGAGGGCGCCGCCCATGTAGCCGATGATGTGCAGCGGATAAACGGATCTCAATATACCGGGAGAGGTGAAGAGGGCTCGGAGCCTGAGGATTTAAAACGTTTATTAACCGGCCGCATCCCTTTACTTTATTAGTAGAGACGCCTCTATGGGCCCGTAGCTCAGCCAGGTGGAGCACCCGGCTGATAACCGGGGGGTCGGGGGTTCAAATCCCCCCGGGCCCACCACAGGGTTCTTTCTCCGGCCACGGCTCCGGTAGAAGTGTTTCTGTCAATGGGCTTTCTCTATACGATTGTATGTATTGTTTCCGGCTGCATGGTGTTTTATGTTTATATATTACTGTGGCTGTATAGAATTAGGAGCCATGGTTCTCGGCGACGGCGTTCTTGCCTAGATGGATGGGGGTTGTGTATCGTTGCTAGAGGGTTTTGGATGGGAGCTCTGGGCCGGCCTCGTGGCCGCCGGGGTGGTTGCGGCTTTTATAGGCGCTAAGCTTGTGAAGGCGTTTATAATGCTTGTGGGCGGCGGCCTCCTCGCCCTCATAACGTATCTTCTCCTAACGCATTTTGGCGCAGGGCTCGCCACGGTGGCGGCCGCTTCTCTCGTGGCCTTTGTGCTGGGCGCGGTTATAGGGTGGAAGCTGTTCAAGCTCGCCGTAGCTATCCCGGCTGGCATAGCGGCCGGTGTTGCGGCGGCTTATCTCTTGGGCTCTATTAATAATATCGGTGTTGTCATAGTGTTGATATTCCTATCCATAGGGATACTCTATCTCCTCGTAGAGAAGCTCATAGCATTGATCATGGCTATGCTCGGCGGCGCCCTGGTTTTCATCGGCCTATACCATCTTATAAGTATGACGCGTGTCTCCCTGGCTGCCGCGGTCCTAGTGTTTCTGGCGGGCCTCTACTACCAGTACAGACACGGCGTCGGCAAGCATAAGCATCTATTGTTCTAGCCTCCCCGTGCCGGTGGTTGCACGCAGTGTCCTCAGTGTTTGGGGCGAAGACTTTTTTCTGTAGACACGCTTCTACTGGAGAGGCTTGGTAAACGCGCTCCGGCGTGGTGCGGGGCAGGTATGGGTGTTGAGCGATACTATCGTGTGCTTTTCCGCGTGCCGGGCGAGCCTGCCGCGGCAGCGGCATACTCTGTTCTCCTGGCTGCTGAGATGCTTGTCCTTGGGCCGCTTCACCCCCTGCCCCTCTACACATTGTTCTCGACGCTCCTGGACGCCGTGTATCTGGCGTGGCGTGGCAGCCCCCTGGCTAGGCCTCGGAGGCTCTTGTTTCTGCACATAATAGTGTCGCTGTACGCGTTGATCCTTTGCCCGGTGATGGGCGCGGCCGCGGCCCTCGCGGCCTCCTCATCGATCCTATATATAACGGTTAACGCGATGGCTAGGTACACGGTTCTCTATTATCTCTTCCCGGCCCTGGCGGCCTCGATGGCTATGCTTCCATACGGGGTTCCGGGGATCCTCGCCGCGTACTATCTCGTGGTCTCGGGCGTGGACGCGGCTATATATGTGTGGATGGAGTCCCGCGGCATAAGGGGGGTGGGGATAGCCGAGATCGCGAGGCTTTATCTCGAAAACTGGCTTGAGCGGAGGAGGGGGCTCGAGGCGTTCTTCGAGGACATGTCGAGCCCCGCGGAGGTGGACGTGTATATATTTGACACGCCGGGGGCTGTGATCGTTCATCCGGGCATACACTATGGTCCTTTCAGCAACGTTGGGAGCAGCATGTTCCCGGAGATGCTTAGGAGGAGGCTGGGTAAGCCCGTGCTGGCTCTTCATGGAGCTGGCTCCCATAACCTGAACCTGCCCAGCCATAGGTATGCAGAGGCTTTGGCGGATGAGATAAAGAGGGTGTTGGAGAAGGGGGCTGGGACACGGATCTATCCTGGAAAAGCTTTCCGCGTCAACGGGCCGGGAGGCTGGTCTGCCCTAGTCGTGCCCTTTACTATGGCTTCTATAGCGATCCTTTCCCGGCCCCGGGCGGGGATAGATGATCTCCCTGTGGGTCTCCAGGAGTATGTGGAGCGCGTGGGGGCGCTCAGGGGCAGGTACCCGGTTCTGATCGTGGATGCCCATAACTGGGAGAAGAAGGAGCCGATTAACGCCGAGCACCTATATGCTCTGGCCGACGAGATCATAGAGGCTCTCGGGGAGCGCGGGGCATCCTATACGACAAACTATTATATAGGGGCGGGCGTCGCCGATGCCTCCGGGATCCCCGGCGTCGTGGGGGATGTGGCGGCTATAGTGCTCAAGACCTTTGACGAGACATTGTGCCTACTCTATATACCGGGCAACAACATGGAGCCCGGTCTCAGGGATAAGCTGCTCGATCTGATGCGTGGGCGCGGCTGTACATGCGGCGAGGTCGTAACAAACGATGAGCACGCCGAGACGGGGACGAGGCCGGGCCGCGCATATACCCCTGTGCTCGATACGCCGGAGCTGGCTGAGGCTGTGGATGCTGCTCTTAGGAAAGCCTTCGAGGGCCTCGGAGATGGGAGGATTGTTTTGTCTAAGATAAGCGTGGACGTGAGGATAATGAAGGGGTATGCATGGAGGCTTCTCGGGGTTCTCAAGATTTATTTCAGGAAAACAGCTGCTCTATTAATAATGTATGCTGCCTCGGCTCCCCTGATCGTGGCGGCCCTCGAGGCTGTGTCACGTATAGCCGGGTGAACAGGATACGGTGATACGGCTATGGAGGAGCTTGTGAAGGCTCTACGCGGCGTGCTCGAGGATAGGTATGGCAGGGTGCTTGTGGAGAAGACGCCGGAGTACTCCGCCCTATATGTGCCGTCCAGGAGGCTCCTGGTATGCGTGTATATTGGTGTATACTCTTTTTACGCCAAGATCGTTAGCCTGGATCACGCCTCCGACTGCGGCGCCGCGGCCCTTGTCCCGCAGGGGCTATATGTTTTCGCGGACACGCCCAGCCGCCTCGCCGAAAAGATCATTAATAAAATAGAGATGATCCGATAGGTGGCTGTAGAGATCCCTGCAGCATCTGAGGGGGTGGAGGCTATGTATCGTGTCCTCGTGGTGGATATGGATGGTGTCGTGTGGAGGGGTAACAGGTATATAGAGGAGAATATCCGGGGCCTCAAGGCTTTGATGGAGAAGGGTCTGCGCGTATATTTTCTCACAAACAATACGACGAAGACTAGGAGGGAGTATGTGGAGAGGCTTAGGAGGGCGGGGCTGGACGTGGATCTGGGGCATGTGTTTAACAGCAGCTACGGCGCCGCGCTATATATCCGTGGCAGGGGCGGCGGCTCCGCCTATGTGATAGGTGAGCAGGCGCTCGTGGCGGAGCTGGCGTCGATGGGTATCGATATAGCGTCTATGGATAGGGATAGGGTGGACTACGTGGTGGTTGGGCTCGACAGGTATCTGACATACAACAAGCTGTCCCGCGGCATGAGGTATGTGCTTGATGGCGCCTTGTTTGTCGCGACAAACAAGGATGTAACCCTGCCTGTCGGCGACTCCGTCGAGCCCGGCGCGGGCTCTATAGTGGCTGCCCTGGAGACGGCCCTGGGCCGTGCCGCAGACGTCGTTATAGGTAAGCCGAACACGTATATGTTGGATGTGATTCTTGGAAGAGAGGGGGTTGGGAAGGAGGAGGTGCTTGTCATAGGCGATAGGCTTGATACCGATGTATTGTTTGGCGCGCGGGCCGGCGTGGACACGCTCCTGGTTTTAACGGGTATAGCTACGCGGAGGGATGTTGAGGAGAGCCCTGTTAAGCCCAAGTATGTTGCGGAGAACATATTGAGCTTCGTGGAACGTTTTTATAGATGAAGCTCTCTGATCGGCGGCTCGGCGAGCCATGGAGGCCGGGGCGCGGGCGGCGGCTGCCTCTTGTGCCGGCTTTTCACATGCATCTCCACGACTCTGTATACAATGGACTCGTCTACGCCTAGGGCGGCGGCTGCTTCTCCGGGCGGCATGTGTTTGTCGAACAGGGCGTAGAGCACTGTGTCTATGACCTCGTAGCTTAGGCCGAGCTCTTCTTCAGCCATATGGTTTTTCCAGAGCCTGGGGCTGCTGGGTTTATATGCTATTCTCTTAGGTACTCCCAGCTTCTCGGCCAGCCTCCGGACCTGGCTCTTATATAGGCAGGCTATGGGGAGTATGTCGGCGGCTGCGTCGCCGTATTTCGTGAAATACCCGATCAGGATCTCGCTTCTATCCCCTGTCCCAAGTACGAGCGCGTTATAGGTGTTTGCGTAGAAGTATAGGAGCGCGGCTCTTATGCGTGCCTTGAGGTTGCCGCGTGCCACGCGGCCGCTTCCACTGCTCCAGGGCGCGGAGGCCAGGTATTCTGAGTAGATATTGTTGATGTATATAATGGTGTATTTGACGCCGAGCTTCTCGGCGAGCCCGATGGCGTCATCTATGTCTATGCGTGGGGTGGCTTCTCTATCAGGCATTATGAGCGCGTGCACGCGGCTCCCGCCCAGGGCTTTCACGGCCAAGGCTAGCGTGGTTGAGGAGTCGACGCCGCCGCTCAGCCCTACGACGGCTCCCGAGGCCCCGGCTTCTTCTACGTGTTCTGCTATGAAGCTGGTTATGGTTTTCGCGGCCGTGTCGTAGTCTATGTTGAGGAGAATGTCTAGGTACTCCTTAACCCTTCCCGGGGGCTCAGATAAGGGCGTGTTCATCACCTCTCCCTTTATCCGGGAGCTCAGAGAGGATGCTCATCATCCATCATGGAGATATGCCTGGTACGGGTTATAGAGGTAGCGGCTAGTGGTTCTCGGGTATTAGGTGTGGAGGGAAAAGGGCTAAGTATTATCGGCGTCTCCATTTTCTATATAAGCCGTATCCCGGGGCTTTATTGGCTAGTTGTCTCTGCTTATCTTGTTTTCCGTGGCGGAGAGGGTGGCTTGGATTGAGCGATATAGGTATGTTTAGCCCGGTTTTCGACAGCGAGATCAAGAGGATCATCATGGAGGGTGAGCGCGGCGGGGAGCGGTCTGAGCCGCCTCCCCGTATCTCGCCCGTCTATACTGGGCGCGGCAGGCTCTATGGGTTAAAGGTCTCGGTGGATAGGGGCTATGTTAACGATGTTGTCAGGATGGTTGTGTCCAGCGATGCTGTTTCCACGGTTTTCCTATACGGTATACTTGACAGGGATCCATCAATACTTGTATTCACTGTTTCATGTGACAGGGAGAGCGATGTATGGGGGCTGGTGGACGGGATAGTGTCTCTGCCGGGTGTTGAGAGCGTCGAGGTGTTGAAGACTTCGGGTGATGTGGGTGATATTCTCGCGAACCCATGGATGTTTCCGCCGCGCATAGGGAGCGAGAAGCTGGTTATGGTGCCTGAGCGCGTGTTCGACGGCTTGATGTCTAGTGTGGACGCCGCGGACCTGCTTGCTGAGGGCTTGCTGCGTGTTCTGGGCAGGGAGAGGCTTGCCCCGCAGACTGTTCTTAGGCTAGTCGAGGTGCTCGGGTATTGTTCAATCATTGCCGTCGGCGAGAACGGCGAGATACGTGTACGTGTCGGCGGTGGCTTGGAGAAATGTCGTTTCTGCGGGAGACTTATAGCCAGGCTAACTGATAAGAAGGTTCGTGTAGAACCCGGTAGCTGTATGATAATAATTGAATGAGACAGGGAACACGTATGGCCCGGTGGATGAGGAGACGACGGTCTAACGAGCCCCGCCGCCGGGGGCTGTGAAGAGAATTCTCCTTGCCGACACTGGGGGCGGAGCAGTGGTGGATAACTATGCTGCGCGACCTGTTTATGCTTATGCGTCCCGTGAACTGTTTAATGACAGGGGTCTCGGTTATCCTCGCCTACATAGTCTTCGGGGGGCGGGGTTCTCTCCCCGTCTACCTGGCCGGGTTCGCTACAGGCCTACTGGTTTGCGCGGCCTCTATGTATATAAATGATGTAGTCGACGCCGAGGTTGATAGGATCAATAAGCCGTGGAAGCCTATTCCCTCGGGCAGGATGAGCCCTGTGCTCGTGAAAAGGCTCTCGATAATATATGTCTTGGCTGCGCTCGCCATAAACATGTTCATAGGATACTATGCCGCAGTGGTTGTAGCCGCCTACGCGGCGGTCTCCTATCTATACAGCTTCCTTAGGAGATACTGGTGGTCGCACCTTCTTGTGAGCACCAGTACCACGGCCCCGTTCATATATGGTTACGCGCTCGCCGGGTTTCCGGGGGATAGGCTTCTCTTCGCCACCTTGTTCTCGGCCGTTGTCTTCGTCATAAACACGGGCAGGGAGATCGCGAAGAGCGTGGGCGATGTAGAGGGGGATAGGGCGGCAGGCTATTCTACCGCGGCCCTCAGGTTCGGCGTCGAGAGCGCGGCTCAGGCCCCGTTGGTGCTGGGCATTATAGGTGGCGTGTTGGCCGAGTACTTGTTTATTGTGGGTGAGGCGGGGCTGCTCTATGCTCTTCTCCTGGGGGTGGCTGACGCCGTGTATCTCTACTACGCGTATATGCTTGCCAGGAGCCCTACGCGGGAGATGAGCGAGCGCGCTAAAAACGGTATGATAAAGGCTATGATGCTCGCCTTACTCGGTTTCGCCCTATCAGGGCTCTAGCCCCAGTATGCTCGGCGCGTTCTTCTTGTATAGGCTTATGCTCCGTGTCTCTAACGGGTCTATGCCACGGGTTCTCGCAAGCTTTACGCTTGCTAGTCCTAGGACGAGGCTACCGTAGAGCAGTTTTTCTAGGAGGGTGGAGCCTTTCAGCGTCACCCTGTGGACGGGGTATCCTTTTTCCCGGTATATTTTCTCCATGAAATCCACGAGCCCGGCGCCTACAGGGTCTCCGGGATCGCTTATGGATACTATGCACCATTTGTCGGTGAAGGGCTTCTCCCATCCAACTATATCGTTGTGCGCCCACTCTGGCGCCACGTCTATTTTTACAGGCGTCTTAGCGTTCTCGTTGAACTCGTTCTTGCCCCGGATAGCCAGCACCTCTAGGGGGCTATGGGTTGCTATCACCGGTGTCGCCTGAGACCTGTATATGAATTCCGCGATCCTATATGCCTCCTCTACAGCGTTCTTCATTGTTTCCTCGAGAAAGGATATGGCCTTCTCGGCTTCTCCGCGGCCAACGGGCCCTATGCCGGCGGCATCCATGACGCCTAGCACTGCGTAGAGCATCTCCGGTAACGCGGTGCGCGGCGCTATGCCTGGCGTAACCTTTACCACGGGTATATTTTTCTCCATCGCATCCTTCTCGAGGAAGCCGTTGCTTGTTATGACGACTACGCGTACGCCGCGGCGTAGTAGCTCCCTATACGCGATCCTTGTCTCAAGCGTGTTGCCGCTATAGCTTATCACGAATGCTAGGTCCTCCTTCCCTATATAGGCGGGCACCCTGTTGCTCTTGGAGACTATGACTGGGGCGGCCCCTTTCTCGGATGATAGAGCCGCGACATAGTCTCCCGTGGAGCCGCTTCCACCCATACCGGTTATTATTACGAGCCTGGGAGAGGGCCCCTCCGGTTTCACGCGTCCCCATTTCTCTAGGCCTTTTCTGAGAAGCTCGGGCCATCCGAGATATATGTCCTCCATCGGCGCCACCTCCCTACGTGGCCCCGGGTTTCCCGGTATTCTTTATATCGCGTCAACGATATTTATACAGGCTAAATGGATCAAGGGATCATTGTCTATCGTGCCCTGTGCCTAATAATTATATGGTGTAGAGGCCTTGGCGGCGGAGCCGTTTTATCCACGGGTGTTTTTTCGCGGCAGATGGGTTGTCGCGGGCCACGAGGCGTGGGCGAGGCAGGTTCTGGCTGTGCACCTGGCCTTGGAGGCCAGCAGGCTGGGTAGGGTGGTAGTGGTTCCCGGCGAGGCCGTTGATCCCCGTGTTCTGGACGCCTTGGCGGGCTCTGTTGCCCGCGCGGTCTTGGATAACGTTGTCCTGGGTGGATGGGAGCTTGTCCGCGGGGAGGGCGTGATGCTTGTCTTGGTGGAGCCGCGTTTCCTTAAGAGTGATTATCCGGGCTATGGCTCTGTTGTCGCGTTCGTGGAGAAGCGTAGGGGGATCCGCGCGCCCCGTGGATGGAGGCGGGTTGATATGATGCGTGTCTCCGGCCGCGTATTCGAGCTCTCCTCTCCCCTTTTCACGATCCGTCTGGTGGTGTCGCCTAGCGGTGTTAGGCCGGCATCGGCGCCTGGGAGGCTCTATGAAAAGGCCTTGAGGGTTCTCCGCGAGGCGCTTATAGACTATGGTGAGCTCAGGGTTAGGGATGCTGTGGATGTGTTGAGCCATGAGCTGGGCGTGGGCCGCAGGGATGCGCGCCGCGTGTTAGCGGTTCTCGTGGATAAGGGATATATACGCGTCGAGTCCGGCTACATTATTATACGGTACTAGCGTGGTAGTTGGCTCGGCGCCGGCTTATCTTATACGGCCTTGTTTGTGGAGAGAAAAAGGGCTGGGCTATGAGGATCCCTGGCTGGGCTATGGCTTTGTTGGCGGTTTTTCTTAGGAGGGGTGGGTTTAGGACGTATACCCCGGTTCTCGTCTACGCTACTGTCTTCGCCACGGCGTTCTCGGCTCCAGGGGTTCTGGCTAATGCTTTGAAGCCGTATATGGGCGGTGTCTCGGAGTATGCCGTGTCTAGTGGATGCTATGTTCCCTTGAACATACCCGCCTATGCCAGCTCCCTTGTCCATTCTCTAGGCGTCTTCAACGCCGCGGTTTTGTCGATAATAGTGGTTGTCTCCGTGATCAATGTATCGATGCGTTCCCGTGTAATGGCTGAGGAGACCCGTTTTCTCGCCTCGGT
>JALVHX010000199.1 GCA_027028805.1 Desulfurococcales archaeon
TATATAGTCTGGGTGATGGCTTGTTGGCATACACACTAAGCGACGCAGCACGTGTCCTTAGAAAACTCTTAGATCACGGCGTGAGATACGTAGTGATAGGCGATCTCCCGGTTAAGGTAGAGCTTGGTATAAGAAACATCGAGGGAGATATCGACTTATATGTAATAGAGCCTAGCGCGTTTATAGAACAGGAATTTTATGGTGAGCTCGCGGAGAAAGAGGGATGGGGCTATGGTTTAACTGATATAGGGACGCCGCGTTTTGTCGCCAGGGTTAATGGTGCAGAGATCCCGGTTGAGTTCTACGAAAACATATTTGACATATACATACCCGAGGACATAATTAAGAATGCTAAGAGAATAAAGATAAACGGCGTAACGATTAGAGCTATTAGTATAGAAGATTATTTCGTGTTAAAAGCAAGGCAAGGAGTAGATCTAGATAAATTAGCAGAGTACTACAGGAGGCTTAAGAACAAGCTAAAACGAGAAGAACTTGTTAGAAAAATAGAGCTATTTCCAGAGGAGGATAGAAAAATAATAGTCAGAAGACTCGCAGAGATAGGCATAAACGTAACCCAGACATAACTATCTAGTTTAAGCCTTTATACCGGTCAAATATTTTTACTAATGATATAATTAATATAATGAGCCGCGGGGCGATAGATGGAAATATGAAGTAGTTGCACGGTATAATATTATTGTGGTTGATAATATCCTAGGGTACGAGAGCTTTATGATGTGATCAGGAATTGTCGGCATCTATAGATCCTATATCGGTGCTATTCGTGCTTTCTTCCGTCATAATACTCGGATTTTCGGCGTCGATTATATTCCGTAAAACTGGTTTTCCGGATATACTTATGCTTATATTTCTAGGAATATTATTTGGCCCTGTGCTCCATGTATTAGATGAAGAGATCGTGAAGGCCATAGTAGCCCCTGTCGGCGCGTTGGCGATAGCTCTCATATTGTTCGATGGAGGGCTTGGGCTCAACCTTAATACGTTGATAAAGGAGACGCCTAAGGCGCTTGGAGCAGCCATATTATGGTTTATTTCGAGCCTCGTCATAGTCGGTGTCTTTACGAGCCTCGTCCTGGGACTGGATCCATGGCTGGGCATGTATCTGGGCGCCAGTGTAGGTGGGTTGTCGGCGCCCGTGGCCCTAGGCCTTCTCCGGGAAGTCCGCGTCGACGATGAAATAAGGGCACGCCTGGTCTTGGAATCGGTAGTATCCGATGTAATATGTATAGTTATCGGTATATCTCTGCTAGACTCTATACTTCACGGAAGTATGGATGCGGCCAGTATAGCAGGGATAATATTATCGAAGGCCTCGACAGGTCTAGTGATAGGATCGGTTCTGGGGATCATATGGATGCTTATACTCATACGTCTCCACAAGCATATGAAGCAGGTCGAATATGAATATATAGCGACTATAGGTCTCGCCATACTGGCCTACACTATAGCTGAGTATAGCCGCGCCAGCGGCGGCATAGCATCGTTATCCTTTGGTCTCACGTTAAGCAACCGCTGGGTTCTCCAGCCTCTCGTAGACTTTTCTCCCTACGAGAAAATGTTTAAGAATATAAATAGGTTTCTAAAAAGATTCTCTAACGAGATAAGCTTTTTTATGAAAAGCTTTTTCTTTACACATTTCGGTATGCTTTTTGTATTTACAGACATTTATCTTATGCTATACTCAACCATAATAGTGATTTTACTCATGATCTCACGGTTCATAGTTGTATACCCCCTTACGAGAGATAAGCCAAAATATTATCCCTTAGTTTCATCAATGGTTGGGAAAGGTCTTGCGGCCGCGGTTCTGATACAGCTGCCATACACTATGGGTGTCCCCGGCGGAGAACTCGTATTTGATCTAGGTGTAAACATAGTATTTATATCGCTGGTAGCAACTGTAGTGGCTGCATTTATATATCAGAAAATGGAAAGACATAGAGTTCATAAGAAGAGATAGAAAAACATATTGCACGGGATTTAATTAAATACTCACCTACAATATAAAATAAGTTAAAATAAATAATCTGTATTTAATTGTAAAGATTAGCTCATCTACTTCATCACTCATGGAGAACAGAGACACTATAGGGCTAGGGCGGAGATAGGGTGGAAGGAATAGATGAAACCATTTATAAGGAGGCTCCCGTATTATTCATATTTATCATAGATCTATAGGCGCTTAGTAGAGTCTGTGTGGCTCGTAGAGGGGTGAATATATATGAGTAAGACCTATGCAACGCTTGGAGAGCTTAAGCCTGGTAGTTTTATAATAATAGATGGCGAGCCCTGTAAAATAGTTGAGATGAGTAAAGCCAAGACAGGTAAGCATGGGAGTGCAAAAGCACACGTTGTAGCTATAAGTATATTTAGCGGGGCAAAGAAAACGCTTGTCGCGCCCGTGAGCCAGCGTGTCGAGGTTCCCATCATAGATAAGAGGGTGGGCCAGATTATAGCCGACATGGGTGATAGCGTACAGGTAATGGACATGGAGACTTTCGACACCTTCGAAATAGAGAAACCTAAGGATGAAGAACTTGCCGCAAAGCTACAGCCCGGTGTAGAGGTAGAATACTGGGTCGTGATGGGCAGGAGAATAATTATGCGGACACGGTAGAAATCATTATAAACACATATCCAGCCATTACTAATTTATGGGTATGCGGGCCCGTGGCCTAGCTTGGATAGGGCGCCGGCCTCCTAAGCTGGCTACCAGGTATTCAGGGGCGAGGAAAGCCGGAGACCCGGGGTTCGAATCCCCGCGGGCCCGCTATCCTCATCTTTATTAATGAACCATTAATTCATCAATAACTGAAGTATTTCTGCTAAAAGACAATAGAGAGAAAGGACTGATAGTAAAAAGCCTAGGAGCGCCGGGGCTTTACTCGAGTATGATCATATCATATTCTCTTAGTAGAGGGACATTAATCGTTATATAATCATCTTTTTCTGCCACGTTGTATTCTTTTCCCGTTATTGGTGAGTATGCGTGGTGTTTTCCAGTAGCGAGCTCTTTCTTGATCTTGATAGTGATATCGTGTATAGGTATTACTTCGCGTGGTGGATGTGTTGCTTCGGGGGAGCC
>JALVHX010000200.1 GCA_027028805.1 Desulfurococcales archaeon
AATACTTCTTGATCAACGGGCTCCTCTCTATCTCTGAGAGCCTTGTAAGAGCCCCTATTGCTATGTAGCCGCCCTTCTCCTCTATGCCGCGGAGCCCGGGGATCCGCTTTATATTTACTATGTGGCGCGGCCTTAGCAGGCCGTATTTCATGTATACCAGTAGATCCGTTCCCCCAGCAAGTATCTTGGCATCTCCTCCGAGCTCGTCGAGAAGCCTCAGCGCCTCCTTCAGGCTATGGGGCTCATGGTAGGTGAAGCTTGGAAGGATATGCGTGTTTGATCGATTAATGTCGAGCCTCGGGCCCGGGCTTATCCTGGGAGACACCTAGTGTTCACCTCTCCTCTTCTTCAGTGCCGAGAGAATCTTCTCCGGCGTTATTGGGAGCTCGTAGAACCTTATCCCTATGGCGTTATAGATCGCGTTGGCTACCGCGGCGGCCACGGGGTTCTTGGCCGCCTCCCCCAGCCCCTTGGCTCCATGGGGTCCTGTGGGCTCCCATGTATCCGCGAATATCACGTGGAACTCCTCGGGCCTCGGAGCATCCTGGGCTGTCGGTATCTTGTAGTCCACTATGGCTCCCCTATTCATCAGCTCTCCTGTGACTGGATCATAGGGCGTGTCCTCGAGCACGGCCATGCTCCATCCCTGGACGAAGCCTCCATGCAGCTGTCCCTCAGCTAGCCCCGGGTTTATCACCGTGCCCGCGTCTGCTCCCGCAACCACGCGGACAGGCCTCACGATCCCTGTCTCGGTGTCGACTTCTACCTCTACGAAGTAGACCGTGTATGCTGGGGGTGCGGCTGGTGCGCGGTATGTTACCGCGGCCATTATTGTTCCCCAGTTCCTCTGCCACGCTATCCGGGCCACCTCGCCGACGGTTATCTTTTTCTCAGGCATACCGTCAACGTATATGACTCCGTCACCTATCTCCTCGTCGGGCTCTATGACGAGTCCCTCGGGCGTGGCTATGTCTCCGAGGATCCTGGCGGCGTATTCTAGGAGCTTTCTCTTAACTATTAGGGCGGCCCGTCTCGCGGCTTCTCCCCCAACGTATACTCCGCGAGATGCGTGGGTGCATACATCGTAGGGGGTTGTCTCGGTGTCGCTCCATACTATGTTGACCCTGTTCAGGGGCACGCCGATCGTGTCGGCTATTATCTTTGCATGCGCATCAAGTGTTCCTCCGCCGTGATCCTGGAGGGCTGTTATATAGTCTATTGTGCCATCCTCGTTGACCTTTATGATCGCCCCTGTATAGTCTATCACTGTCCCGGAGAGGGGGCCCCCCGCGCCGGATGTATGGAAGCCCCGGGCCATCCCTATGCCGCGCCTATATCTCCCCCGCTTCTCCCGCGGCGAGCCCCGGCGGCTCCACCCTATTATCTCAGCCCCCTTCTTCACGAGGTATGGGACGCCGTCGCTTCTAACGGTTGATCTAACTGTTGGGCCCTGGCCCCAGAAAATGTCTCCGCGGCCGACATAGTTTTTCAGCCTGAGCTCGAGGGGATCCATGCCGAGCTCCTCGGCTAGCTCGTCGATAACCGTCTCAACAGCCCATGTTACCTGGGGGTTGCCGTATCCCCTGAAGGCGCATGACGGAACCTTGTTCGTGTACACCGCTATTCCACGATACCTTATGTTTCTCCACTTGTAGAGCGACACAAACCAGCCAAGCGCTGTGCCTAGGAGGGGGTAGGCCTGTATCTGGTGCGCGCCTATATCCATTATATTTATAAGCTCTCCCGCGACCAGTGTCCCGTCTCGCCTAGCCCCGGCTCTTAGGTGCAGCCTCATCTGATAGCTACTGTGCTCGTATATATCCTCCTCTCTCGTCAGGCTTATCTTGACGGGTCTGTGCGCCTTGAGGGCTAGGGCTGTGGCTACGAGTATAACGGGGTTGACCTGTATGCTTGATCCGAAGGAGCCCCCGATGGGGAGCTTCTTCACGTTTACGCGGGACATGGGGATATCGAAGACCTGTGATATCAGTATCCTGGTGTTATGAATGGTCTGCGTCGTAGCCCATACGGTCACGCCTCCCCCGGGCTCAGGCTTCACTATGGCCGTCTTCGTCTCGAGCTGGAAATGGTATCTTCTATTAGTGTTGAAAACCCTCTCGATAACCACGTCGGCTTCACTGAACCCCTTCTCGGGATCACCCTCCACGTATTCCCTGGTTGCCGCTATGTTTCCCTCAACCCTTATCCTCTTTTTACCAAACAATATCTCGTCGTATAGCCTGGGCGCGTCGGGAGCCATGGCCTCGTCCACGCCGAGGACGTGGGGGAGAGGCCTCCACTTAACCCTTAGTGCCTCGAGAGCTCGCTGGGCCCTCTCCTCGCTTGGAGCCGCCACCGCCGCCACGTATTCGCCGACGAACCTTGGGTGATCTGTGAGCACTCTCCAGTCCTTATAGTTAACCTCGTCCACGCTCACGAGCCGTATGTTGAAGAGCTTGTCCGGCACCTCCCACGGGGTCACCACGACGGCGCCCATGGCCTCGGCCGCCGATGTATCTATGCTCTCCACTATGGCGTGTGGATAAATACTCTTTAGTATCCTGCCGTACAGCATGCCCGGCAACGAGATATCGCTTGCATAGAGGGCTCTTCCAGAAGCCTTGGCGTATCCGTCGTGTCTCCCGGTTCTCCTCCCTATATAGTGGAAGCCCTCTCTAGACAAAACACAGCTCCTCCAGAACACGGGTTTCCGGGGAGGGCGCCGGGAAACAAGTGTTTCCCGGCCGCAACGATATATTTCTATCTAGGCGGAGGTGCTTAAAAACAGGCCTGCCCGGCCTACACGTTGGGTCTTCGTATCCTCTAGGCATATACCGCCGCTATGAGCGCGAGGAACGCTAGGGGGAGCGTATACTTCCACAGCTTCCTGACAGCCTGGTCGGGCCTGTATCTCGGCATCATGTTGTCTATGACGGTTAGTATGAAGAAGACCACCAGGTACTTTACAAGCACAGTGATGACCGCTAAGGCGTAGTTGTCGGCCGGGCTGTAGGGCGCGGTGCCGCCGAGGAAGAGGAGCACGAAGACTATTGGTATAACTATTCTCTCGAGGAACAGGTTGAAGAAGGCGAGCGCAAGCCTCGGGCCACCGTACTCGGTGAAGACGCCCCAGTATATCTCTCCCTCCGCCTCGGGGAAATCAAACGGCTTTATCTCGAGGACAGCCATCATCGCCACGAAGCCTGCGGCGAGGGCTAGAAGCATAGCCAGTGCGTCTCCAATGCTTCCCGTCCACAGCTTGTGGGCGACGAGGCTTGTTCTATAGAAGCTGTATCCGGCCCCATACCTCTTAGACGCTATTATCACGGGGACCAGGAAGCTGGCTATGTATACTGGCTCCGAGCTCGCTAGGAGCGCCAGGTAGCGTCCAACCCCGAGGCTGGTGTATGGGTTGGGCGTTGATATGCCGAGGAAGAGTATGGCGAGGCTCGACCATAGGAGGAGATAGAACAACACTATAACATCGATGTCCCCGTAGAACGGCGCATACGCCAGCGGCGTCATCATCATAACCGCGGCGAGGGCTCCTACCCCGAGAGACGCTATCAGCACGGGTGCTAGGCGGAGCGAGTACCTGGACACCACGTCCTCCTTCATGAGGAGCTTCATGAAGTCCGCGAAGGGCTGGAGGATGCCGAGCGGTCCCGTGTAGCAGGGGCCGCGCCTATACTGGATCCTCGCCGAGACTTTTCTGGCGAACCACTGTGTCAGTATAATCATAGCTACCATGAACACGAGGCCCGGGTATAGGAGTAGCTGTATGAACCAATCAATCACAGCCATATACATGGCATCCACCACCGCTACCACCTCCTATTCATGGCTCCTAGCCAGGCTTTATGAACACGGCGAACGCTACGAGTATAAAGAGGATTATTAGCATCCAGGCGAACCAGTCGTTCAGGACGCCTGTACCTGTTTTCTCGTAGAGGCCTTTGTGGAGCCTCGGCAGGGCTTTCCTCATGATATCCGTGAAGACCTTTGAGATGGGCGCGGTCAACTCCTCTCCCTCATACTCCATGCCGCACATGACTATTTCATCCTTCAACCTGCTGGGACTTCTCACCTTGCTCCCGTAAAGCTTGTGGAAGAGCTTGTAGAACACTAGGTACACCACCAGCCCCGAGACGAACATGCCTGCCGAGTATATGAGCGCGAGGATATATGGGTCGTAGACGTAGCCGGCCACCATAGGCTTCCACCTCCTGTATACGCCTAGTCGAAGATCCTCTTAGCGTATTTCTCGAAAACCATTGATACGTGGCGGCGGGCTCCCTCATCTGTTTCATCCTCTACCTTGATCCAGTGGACATACATCTTCTTCCCCTTCTCATCGATATCGACAACCACTGTTCCGGGCGTGTTTGTTATGCTGTTTGCTATAGTCGTGACCGCGTAATCGGTCTCGACGCTGTAGGGGACCCTCACTATGCCCGGCTTCATCCCCCCGGGGCTTATTATTAGTTTAACCACCTGGGCGTGGGCGCGTAGCTCTATTATAGTGAAATAGAGCACAGCGTAGACGAGCGCCCAGGCCCATCGGACGGGGCTGTAGAGCTTGCTGGGCCTCGATACCACCGCGTCTGCGAAGAGGAGGCCCACTATGAAGGAGGCCGCGAAACCGATCACGGCCTCGAAGAGGCTCCACGAGCCCGTGTATACCAGGTACAGTATTGTTAGGGGGACAGCCAGCGCCGCCGCCTTCGCCGCACGCCCCATCCCAGCATCACCTCCCTCCACCGCTCCTGATGCGTTGCTCTATAAGCCTCACATCGAGCGTCCCATATTTACGGTAGAGGAGCATGGCTATATAGCTTAGAAATATGAGCACCGCGAGCCCTATCACTATAGCCGTAACCACCAGTACCTGCGGCAACGGATCCACAGCCTCCTCCGCGAACCTGGCCAGGCTCTCCGTGCCGGCCTCGGGGTGATGCGTGAACGATACTCCGGGGAACACGGGGGGCTTTATAACGCCGCTCTTCACTCCTATCAGCACCGCCAGGATGTTCCCTGTGTCGCTGAGTATGCTGAGCATTATCAGTTTCTTCAACAGGTTAGGCCTAGTGGCCATCCCGTATAACGACAGCACTATCACTGCTATCGTTACAACGTATATATAGCTCCACACGAGCTCGGCTATCACTCCACGTCACCTCCCTTATAGAGCTTCTCACGGGGCAACCCCATCACGAGGAAGGCTAGTGTGAGGCCCGCGGAGACGGCGAGGAACTCGGCGAGGTTCAGGAAAAGAAGGGTGCCGCTATACAGTATGTCGAGCCCCAACACGCTATATATATAGCCTGCTCCATAGCCGCTCCACGGCTTCTCCTGGTTCTGGACCAAGTACGCCCTGCCGCCATCCATGAGCCCTATTATCGGCACCGCGATTGCCACGAACACTATAATCACCAGGCCCAGTGTCCTGAAGCCGAGAAGCCTCCCCTTGCTCCAGCCCCTATTGACCAGGAAGCCTGTGCCGAGAGCGACTATTGCGAGAAGCGTCGCGACCGCGAAGACGCTGCCGCCCTGGAAGCCGCCGCCGGGCGTTAGGTGGCCGTGGAGGGCTATCGAGGCCGCGACGACAGGTATGGCTACAAGCGTTATCCTAGTCACTGTCCTCGCTATAACGCTCATACCACGCCCCTCGATCTTCTCGCCACGCGCCGGCTTATAGCTTCTCACAAGCATCAACGCACCTATGATCGCGAAGAAGAACACGCTTGTCTCGTACACTGTATCGATTCCACGATAGTCCCATAGTATGCTCGTGACCACCTCGGGGCTTGCCGCCCACAATGCTTTTCTCTCCGCGTTATATGTTAGGGTTAGGAATTTCTCGGCCAGCCACCTGTTGTCGCTGGGCGGCGGGGCCGCGACAAGCCCCGATGATGCTAGTAGCGCGGATAGGGCTACGAGGAGCAGAGCGGCGGCCGTCGCGATTATTATCTCTTTCAGGTCGCTCCACCGCGTCATGGCTTATTCACCTCCTCTCCCGGCGGCTCCACGTGCTCGTATCTCTCTGTACGCGCGGCGACGAATAGGAAGAGGGCTGTATACATGCCCACGCCCACCGCGACATATGCGAGGACTAGGTCTGGGGCGGCGAGCATTACGAGGGCGAGCGTGTACGCCACCGCCTGGCCCGCCGAGTATATTATCGCCTTCACCAGGTCCCGCTCAACCAGCGTCTTATAGGTCAGTATCAATGCATAGGTCATGAACAACGCGAGCAACCACGTGCATGGGCTGAGGCCGAGTATCTCGTACAAGGCCCTGCTTCACCTCCCCTGTTTCTCCTCGTCCTCCAGGAGCTTGTTGACCACGACGGGCTCGGGGAGCACGACGCGGCCCCTGTGGGCGCCCTGGGCCAGCGCGTGGCTACCGACGGGGGCGGTCAATGCTAGGAATAATGCTGTTGTGAAAGCTATCCCGGCTATGTATAGTCTTGTCTCGCCGAGCCCATGCATGGTTAGCGCTATCATGCCGAGGCCGAGTAGTGGGTAGAAGCCTCCGCCTATCGCTCCCACCGTGGCGGCGTGGAGGCGTAGGTAGAAGTTCCTGAACCTGTTCATGCCTATCGCCGCTATCACGTCGAGGACGCCGCCTATGAGTAGCAGCGCGGCCCCGAGATAGTATAGTATAGCGTCGACCAGCCCGGCTATCATGGCCTAGTCACCCAGCTCTCTCCTGGCGAGGTGTTTCGATACATACATGTCGAGGAGATACGCCCAGAGCACCAATGGCAAAGCCCCGACGGCGAGGAAGGGTGAGCCGCAGAGCATGCTGAACAAGACTATGAAGACTGCTAGGTCGTAGCTCAGCACGTCCACCGCCAGGACTATATCTGGCAGCGTGGGGCCCTTGACGACGCGGATGAAGTAGAGCAGGGAGGCCACTATAAACAGCCCCATGGCCAGGCCCAGCACCTGCTCCGTGACACCCGGGGGCGGGACCAGGGACACCTCGGCGTCACCCCGCGCTACTTCTTCCCCTTCGGCGGCGGAGAGGGCGGAGGCCGCCACGTCTCCTTGCTCAGCGTCACCCTGTATTCTCCCGGCGGGGGCTGGGCTAGGTCCTGGGGTGTGTAGAGCGTCGACGCCTTGTCCTCTGTTATCAGGTGCTCCATGGTGTAATCAGTCATTTTGAGGGCGCCGGTCGGACACGCCTCGACGCAGAGGCCGCAGTAGGTGCACCTGCTATAGTCTATGCCGGGGAATATCTTGAGCCTGTTCTTGGGGTACTCGCCCTCCACCCTATACATCTTGATAGCGTCCGCGGGGCAGGCCAGCTGGCACGCCCTGCAGCCAATACAGGTATCCATATCCAGTATATGCCGCGCCCTGGTGGCGGGCGTGGTAAACGCTTTCTCCTTATAGGGATACATGCGGGTGTAGGGTTTGCGGAAGACGTATTTGAGCCCGAGCATTATTTGTCTGAGAACCATTTCGCGGTAAGCACCTCCTCCAGATCACCTATCTATGTCGGGGGCGCAGGGGTCGAGGCTTCCGAGGAGTATGGGGAGATCCGCCACCATTATCTCCTCGTTCGCCACGATGTGTTTGAGGATCGTTGTCAGGGTGGGGAACGTGGGGCCGCGGAACTTTATCCTGTAGGGTGCTAGGGGCTTGGCTTTGGGGTTGGGGGCCGCTGAGACGAGGTGTGCTATGAATTCTCCGCGGGCGCTCTCAACTCTCCCGATTCCCTCTCCCTGGGGTATGCTTGGCGGGAGCCTCCACCTGTAGGGGCCATCCATCGGCATCTTCTCCACCGCCTGCCGGATTATATCCATGCTGATATACATCTCCCTTAGCCTCACGAGAGCCCTGTCGTACGCGTCGCCGTACTCGCCGACAGGTATCTCGAAGTCTATTTCGCCGTAGGCGTCGTATCTCAGCATCTTTCTTAGATCGTATTTTACGCCGCTTCCGCGGAGATTGGGGCCCGTGGCCCCCAGCCTCACCGCGTCAGATGCCTTGAGCCTCGCCACGTCCCGTGCTCTTGCCTCGAAGACGGGGTGGTGGAAGAACCCCTTGTCGAGATCCCTTATCAGGGGCTCTATGTGTCTAAGCGTCTTCAGTGTCTTTTCCTTGAAGTCACCGGGTATGTTCCACCGGACGCCGCCTGGGAAAATATAGTGGTGGTATATCCTGTGGCCCGCGACGTAGTCGAACCATTTGAGTATCTCCTCGCGGGCCGCTATGGCCCAGGAGGTGGCGTAGCGAGCGGCTATCGGGCCCGCGAAATGCATCATCCAGAGGAGGTGGCTGGCGAGCCTGCTGAACTCCGCCACTATGACGCGTATATACTTGGCCTTCTCCGGGGCCTCAACCCCGAAAACCTGCTCTAGGGCGTGCGTGAAGGTCAGCTCCACGTGATCCGGGTCCTCGACGCATATCCTGGCAGACATCACTAGGTCCATGTCCCATCGACGATACTCCATCATTTTCTCGAAGCCCCTGTGGAGGAAGCCGGGTATAAGCTCTATGTCCAGTACGCGCTCGCCGTCGACTATCAGCCTGAACCCCACGTTGCCCGGGGCCCCGGGGTGCTGGGGGCCTAGGAATACTGTGAGTGATCTACCCGTCATTGTTTCTCACCCTTCCCGCTCTTCTCCGCGCCCACGGGGCCGCTGTAGCCGCCCAGGCTGCGCCACTGGACTGGTCTCTCGTAGCGTTTTCCTCCATAGTATTCCTCTAGCACGAATTTCCTCGTGTCAACGTCTTTGCGGAGCGGCGGAGGCCCCTCCCAGTTGTCTTCCAGTATCCATTTCCTCAGCCCGTCGTGTCCGTTGAACCTTACGCCGAAGAACTCGTAGGCCTCGATCTCCTGGTAGTAGGCGAGGGGGTATATGTCGGAGACAGTGTCTATGACGGGGTTGTCGCGGGATAGCT
>JALVHX010000201.1 GCA_027028805.1 Desulfurococcales archaeon
TCCTGAACACTATCTCTTTTATATATACGAGGACAGGGTTCTCCAGCCTTATCGTCATCTCCTCCCGTTTCCCGTCCCGCTCCCTATAGACCGTGTGCTCTATCACGCTTTTCGGGGGGCAGAACGCTTTCCTTATCTTCTTTCTTATCTTGGAGCGTGTGTCGTGGACAGTTATTGTTGTCTCGGGCCTGGACTTGGACATCTTCGTAGCGATCAGGAAATCCAGCCTCATATCCTCATCGTATCCGGGGAGCTGGGTTGGCGGGGGCAGCAGGGACGGCAGGAGCCTGTGGTGTATGGGGACAGGCTTCCCTTCAACACCTCTATCGTAGCCGACCACCTTGTAGAGCCTCTCCCTCTTACCCCCGATATCTATGTTTTTCCATGCAACGTCTCTTACAAGCATGTTGACCTTTCTTTGATCAATGCCCATCTGGGGGGTGTCTACCGGTAGGTGGAATACGTCGGCTGCCTGCATCGATGGATAGAAATAGATGGCGACCTCCTGTCTCTCACCCGCAACTCTTCCAGCGATCGTGAGGGCGCGCCGGGTGCGTGCAAGCGTGTGTGATTTTGCTACGAGGAGTACTTTTCTCCAGTACTCGGGGTCGTCGAAGAGATCCTTGTGCCACACTATCTCGACTTTCTCGAAGGGGACTCCGAGAACCTCTCCCGCTTTCCTCCAAACCTCTATATAGTAGCGGGCTGTTTCCCTGATCTTGTCTATGTCGCCGCCCAGCTTATGGTTTATCCAGGCGAAGCTGTCGGCTAGGAGGTATTTTACATGGAACCCTGCGCGTAGGAGATAGCCTGTGAGGAGGGTGCGGTATATCGCGAACGGTATATGGGCTGGCCCTGAGGGCTCGAAGCCGTCATAGGCTATCGGCGTCTCCATGGTCTCGAAGAGTGTTAACAGGTCTTTCTCGGTAACTATCTCCCATGCGAACTCTTTTATTATCTCGAGCCTTGTATATGGATCCATTGCGTCCAGCCCCTCGCGTAGTGCTGGGTGTTGCGGAGACGCCCTGGGATGGCTCCTAAAATATGGGTGGCCATGAACTATAATAAGGGTTGTCTAGGATTACATGTATTACGTGGATGCAACTTGTATTGTTTTACTTCTAGGTGGAAACAACTTGTTATCTATATAGAGCGTGGCAGGCATAGTTATTATATAAAAGCTTTTCTAGACACCGATATTTAGAGCCGAGGCCATAATAGAGATCATGGAATATGCGCAGGCCTCTATAGTAGGCTCTTCACGGGAGGTGAGCGGGGACTTGATCCTGTTTGACTGGGGTACGTATAATGGTTTAAGCAAGCTTTCGCGAGCCGCCACGCTGGGCATGAGGCTCACCGAGATCCCTCCGTGGGATTTTACGCGGAGAAGCCGTGGGCCCGAGTACTTTGACGCCTATAGAGAGTTTGCGTCGAAAGCGTTTACTACTGTCACCGCCCATGCGCCATACTATAACCTGGTGTCCGACACTCCCTCGATAGAGGCTAGGATACTGAGAGCCATGTCCGCTGCTGTCGCTAAGGCTGCGAGGGCTGGTGCCGAGATATTCAATATGCATATAGGGTGGCGCGTCTATATGGATGACAGGGATCTTGAGGCTGTGGCTGATTTTGTTAAAAAGCTTCTAGAGAAGACGCCGGAGAACATGTATATCAGCCTGGAGACGACGTATACGAGGAGACAGATCGGGGGCCTTGATGAGATAAGGGCTATAATAGAGATGGTGGGAAGCCCCCGCGTAATACCCAGCCTCCAGCTGGAGAACGTGTTTATGTATGAGAAAAGAGTCGATATGCACGGCAACTTCATAGCTGCCGACAAGGAGACAGGCATAGACTTCTGGCTGGATGTGTTGAGGCGCGCGTTGAGGATGAGCCACGGCTTCCTGAGCCTAAGGTTCAGCCAGGTCACGGGCGTGTATTTCGGTAGAAGGCTCTTGAAGAAACGCGTCCCTCTCGGTAAAGGCTATCCAAGCCTGCAGCCCTTGGCGGATGCGCTGGCGCAGTTCATGGTTAGGGAGGTTAGGGGGAAGGGATCCGAGCTCAGGATGCATATCATCTATACAGGGCCTCCTGAGACAAAGTATGAGGACACCATAACACTTTATGCGGAGATAATGAGGCGCGTTGTCCAGCACCTGTAGATTATCTAGAAACCCGGGGCCCGCCACGTATTTTATCCAATCCATGGGCCCCGGTATATGGGGTATATAGCTATATTTTCTTGTAGTATTGAATAGTTTGCCTACGCGTTTTCTTCTCTCATGTTGTTGGCGGGGAGACGGATGTGGGCGGTAGCAGGGTTAAGCCGAGGGATTATCAGGTTGAGGCCGCTGAGTGGGCTCTTCGACGCGACGGCGCCGTCGTGGTCATGCCCACTGGCTCGGGGAAGACCGTGATAGCGGGGTTGTGGATTAGGAGGGTTCTTGAGGAGAGGCCTGGGCGCCGTGTCCTGGTTCTGGAGCCTACCCGTATACTTGTCGAGCAGACTGCTCGTTTTCTCAGGAACGTTATGGGCTTGGATGCGGTGGCTGTTCATGGAGGGTTTCCGAGGGAGAGGAGGCGTGATATGTGGAGGAGCGCCAGGGTGGCCGTAGCTACTCCTGAGACCGCGTTGAATGATTATGATGTCGTGGAGAAGTATGGCTACGACGCTGTGGTTGTCGACGAGTGCCACCATACAACTGGTAAGGATGCGTATGCCAAGCTGATGGCCCGCGGTTTTTTCCGTAGAAGGCTTGGGCTCACCGCGCATATACCGCCGAGCAGGAGGGCTGAGATAGAGAGGTATATTGGCGAGATAAGGGTATGGGGCTGGGGAGATGAGAGGATTAGGAGATATGTGCCTCCATGGATAGGGGAGATCTATGAGGCCGAGCTCAACGAGGCTGAGAAGAGGGTTCTGGAGGCTCTGGAGGAGGCCAGGCTCGAGCACCGGGGAAGGCTCCGGGGCCTCGTCAACACGGCCATAAGGTGGTTTGTGAGGGACGGGGCGCTGGCTCTTCGCGAGAGCCTGTATAGGGAGACTCTTCTCGCCGCCACGTTGTCGCATATCAGGCCTCTCCTGGAGGCCCCGGGGGTCAGGGAGCTTCATAAATATGATGCGTTGAAGAGGATTCTCGCTGATCACGAGGGGTTCGAGAAGGCGATCGTGTTTGTTGACCGCGTTGTTGTTGCTAGGAGGCTTGCAGAGCTCCTCCGCGGCTATGGGAGCGTCGCTATTTATGGTAAGGCGCATATGAGGATGGATGTCCGCCGTGTCCTGGAGAAGGCCAGGTCTCCTGGGACAAGGCTTATTGTCTCGACGAGCGCTGGCGAGGAGGGCCTTGATCTACCTGAGGCTGATCTCCTGGTTATATGGAGTAATGCGGCGAGCCCGTTGAGGTTTATCCAGAGGCATGGCAGGATCCTTAGGTTGACGGGGCGGAGGGGCTTGAAGTTCGTGGCGTATATAGTTACGCCCGATACTCCTGACATGGATAGTCTCCTTGACTCGCTGGAGCTTGCGCGTAGGGTGGGGGTGGATGTCCCCGTTGATCCCGGCGTTATAGAGTATCTCTGGAGGCGGAGCACTAGGAACAGGATAGCCGCGGTGTTGGCTGGGAACCCTATGCCGCTTGACTGGATAGCTGAGCTCGTCAATATGCCGCGTGAC
This sequence comes from Desulfurococcales archaeon, assembly GCA_027028805.1. Classification (GTDB taxonomy): domain Archaea; phylum Thermoproteota; class Thermoprotei_A; order Sulfolobales; family Desulfurococcaceae; genus JALVHX01. The sequence goes on from JALVHX010000201.1 coordinate 3,674, forward strand.
ATGGTTATGCAGGGTCTTAGGCGTCTCATGGCCCGCGGCGACGTAGTCTATATATATACTTATCTCGGGAAAACCTATGGCTTGGCGGATGAGCTTGAGCTTTTCTATGAGAGGTTCCGCGAGTACCTGGATCCTGTTCCGGGGCTTGAGGCGGGTGTTAGGCCTAGGCTTCCGGAGGGGAGGGGGAGGTGGTTGAGGGGCTTGTATGGCGACGTGTATGGGAGGGCTGCTCGTCTCCTAGAGAGGTATGGTTTCTTCGAGGGCGTTGACGCTTCTCTCCAGGTCCCGGTGCCCGGTGGCGCGGTGAGACAGGTTTTTCTCCACTATGTTTTCCGTATACATGATAGGGGTGTGCTGAGGCTCGTGTTTGATAATATTTATTCTGCTCCCCGGTTCCATCGTTTCATATAGGTTTTTCTCCACTTTCTCTCCTGCATCAGTGCCAGGGGGATCGAGGCGGCTATGAGCGCGTAGAGAGCTGGTAGGACTGTTTCCTTTGGGAGGCCTGAGACTGTCATCATTAGTAGGCCTGCGGCGCTCTCGCCGGTTAGGACTATGCCCGCCGAGGTGGCTTCGTGGCGGCCTAGGTAGCGGGCGGCGCCTACATACATGCTTGTGTCGTAGAAGGGGTATATGGGGAGTATCCATAGTATTAGGACTGGGAGCCCGTCTGCTACGCCGATCCCTATTAGTTCTGCGAGATAGGCTGTCATTGAGGCTGCGTATAGTCTCGCGGCCCCTATCTTGTCCACTGCTTTCCCTGCTAATGGCCTGCAGGGGGCTCCTAGGAGGACGGGGAGGCCGCCGTATACTATGCCGTAGAGGCTTCGGGGGCCTAGCCAACTATAGTTCTTGGCCAGCTCCTCTACGATGGCTGTGAGCTTGAGTGTGTAGATGTTGAAGGCCCCGATCATGCCGGCTGTGCCCATGGCTACTGCTAGTGTGAGGTATTTGAGCTCTGTGAATGCTTCCTTGAAGATTGTCTTCGCCGGGATCTTTTCGCCGCCGGCTGCCTCGGGGGGGTATAGGGCGTATAGCCATAGATATGCTGTGGCCAGGGATATGCCTGTGGACGCTAGCACTGTTTTCTCGCCGGCTATGTAGCTTAGGGGCCATGCCGCGGCCGCTCCCGTGCCCCAGCCTAGGCCTCCTGAGAGGGCGTAGTATGCGTAGCTGACGCCGGCTCTCTCCTTGTCTACTACTACCGCGGAGACCGATGGGGCCCAGCCGAAGCTCATTATGAAGAACGATGTTGTCGCTAGGGCTACGAAGAGCGGGGGGCTGGGGGGTGTGGCGGCGAGGGCTGCTATTGGGGGCCCGGAGAGCGCGGCGAGTAGCACCATTCGTCTCCTGCCCAGGCTGTCGGCTAGGGCTCCCCAGGCTACGCTTAGGAGGAATGAGGCGTATTCGAGGCCTGTTAGGAGGAGTACTAGTTTTTCTCCTCCGCCGAGGTCTATGCCTAGGTATGGGCGGGAGAAGGTGTAGTATAGGCCCATTCCTAGTCCTAGGAAGAAGTTTCCTATGCTGTAGAGCTTCAGCCTCTTCTCGTCCACCATGTCTTGTTCACCGTTTCTCCGCGGGGCGGCTTGACCCATATGGTTATCGCGGCTACCGCGACAACTATCTCGCCGCCCTTGTCCCCGTATTCGGGCATGTATATTCCGTGTACGAGTGCTCCTCCCTTATGCGCCCTGATTCTTATTTCTCCTTTGCGGGGTTTCGCGGGGAGTGTTTTCTTTATTTTCTCCGCGTCTATTTTCTCGGGCCATGGCACGTATATGTCCACGTCTATTACTGTCTCGTCGAATGCTATTCCCAGCTCCCTGAAGCCGGGTATGCAGACTCTCTGGATCGCGTCTCTTATAGCTCTCTCGGCCGCCTTGTTGGCGTCTTGTCCGTGCTGGTCTATCCCTATTCCTATCTCGATGAGTAGCCTCGAGTACCCGGTGTCCATGCCTGCGCCGCCTCTCATGTGGCTGTATGTGTTGTTTCTCTATTGTGCCTGGTTACTGGTTTGGAATAGGTTGATATTGTCCTAAAAATCATGCTATCTTTCCTAGGGGTTTCGCCGGGTTTCTCGGTGTCTGTGTATGCTTTGGTTGGTGCGGGGGCTTGGGTGCTTTGCGTGTCGCCGTGACTGGTGGGAAGGGTGGTACTGGTAAGAGTTTTGTGGCTGTTAATGTGGCTGTTGAGGCTTCTCTTAGGGGTGTTAGGACTGTTCTCATTGATCTTGATCTGGAGGCTCCTAATGATCATGTTCTCCTTGGGGTTGGCCCTGGGGAGCTGGGGGATGGCCGTGATGTTGTCTTGTTTCTCCCGTTTATAAATTATCGTAAGTGTACTGCCTGCGGTGTCTGCGGCAGGGTGTGTGATACTGGTGCTATACTTGTTCCTCCGAGGGGGTTTCCTGTTGTTTTTCCGCGTCTCTGTAGTGGGTGTCGTGCGTGTTTCTATGCTTGTCCCTATGATGCTATAGATGAGGGTGGGCATGTGCTTGCGCGTAGCTATGTGACTCGGCTGGAGGATTATGGGGGTCTTGTGCTTGTTACGGGGATGCTTGTTGAGGGGGAGGAGCATGTTCCTCCGGGGGTTGTTGTTGTTAAGAGGCGGGGGCTTGGGGTTGGCGGTGATCTTTATGTTGTGGATACCGGGGCGGGTACTGGGAGCGCTATCTCTATAGCTGTTGAGGGCAGTGATGTCGTGTTGGCTGTGACCGAGCCTACTCCTATGGGTGCTCATGATCTTGATGCTGTTCTCGAGGTTGTGGAGGGTATGGGGCTTGAGGCGTGGGTTGTTGTGAACAAGTATGGTATCGGTGATCCCGGCGTGCTTGAGCCTGTGTTGGAGAGACATAGGGTGGGGCGTGTTTATCGTGTTCCTTTCTCCCGTGTTGTTGTAGAGTCTTATGTTAGGGGTGTTCCCCTTGTTTATGGGTGGAGGGGTGGCGTGGAGGCCCGTGTTTTCGAGAGGATTGTTGATGATCTGCTCGGTGTTTCCGGGGGGTGATCGTGTTTGGGGGCTGTGGAGGTTGTTGTTGCGAGCGGTAAGGGTGGTGTGGGTAAGACGTTTTTCTCGGCTGAGCTGGGCTTGGCGCTTGCGGGGAGGGGTTTGAGGCTTGTGGCCGCGGATGCTGATGCCGAGGCTCCTAATCTGCACCTGGTGCTGGGTGTGGATGACTGGGATGTTGTTGATGTTTATAGGGAGGGGAGGGTGGCTTTTATCCGGGGTGATCTATGTACTGGGTGTGGTTTGTGTGAGGAGGCGTGTGGTCTTGGCGCGATAAGCCATGAGGGCGGCGTGTATAGGGTTAACCAGTGGATTTGTGAGGGGTGTCTCACCTGTAGCCTTGTTTGCCCGGTTAAGGCTGTAAGGTATAGGTTTAATGTTGAGGCCGGGTGGCTGCGGGTTAAGAGGGATACTGGCTACGGGTTTCCCTTGGTGTCTGCCAGGATTAGGCCTGGTAGGCCTAATTCTGGTAAGCTTGTGACGCTTGTTAAGAATACTGCTCATAGGTTGCTGGGCGGCGGTGATGGTGTTGTGCTTGTTGATGCCGCGGCGGGTATAGGGTGTCAGGTTATATCGAGTCTTGCCGGCGCCCACGCTGCTGTGTTGGTGGCTGAGCCTACTCCGGCGGGGCTCCATGATCTGCGGAGGATTCACAGGCTTCTCCTCCACTTCGCCATACCCGCCGCCCTCGTGGTGAATAAGGCTGATATTAATCCTGGGCTGGCCGCGGAGATCAGGAGGTATGCTGAGAGGAACAATATAATGTATCTCGGAAGCATACCGTATGACGACCATGTTCCAAGGGCTATGGCTGCTCGGCGGCCTCTCTCGAGGATTTATCCCGGCTCCCCTGCCTCTAAGAAGGCTGTTGAGCTGGCCGGGCGTGTTGTGGATGAGATCGTGTTGAATATTGAGGAGTGGAGGATGCGGTATAGGCCTGAGAAGCCTGTCCCCTTCGTGCCGCGCACCATTAAGCCCGACGAGCTCTCCAGGATACATGGATAAGTGGCCGAGCCCTCCGGGGGCTGGCTCCGTGTTTTCGGGAACTTATACGTAGTAGGGAATAGTAGGGAGAATATGTTTTTGCCCCTTGGGAATTGTGTGGTAAAAAACATGGTTTGTTTTTATATTGTCTTTCAATGCTGGTTTGCTGGGGGTTGCTGCTACTCGGCGGGCCCTATTATGCGGGCCACGCGTATCCCCGTGTAGGGGCTCTTGGCGAACGCGATCTTGACTTTGCGGCCGCTCTTCTGGGTATAGATCTTGACCTCGTACTCGTCGGTTTCGAAGGGCTTCTTGGCCTTTATGTCGAAGAACTTTAGCTTCGGGTTCTTGGGCATCGCTATCACCGTATCATATATATTATACATAATGGTTTATAAACCCTACAACTAATCGCTAACCCTACAACTATCCCTTAATGCATATTCAAGAAACAGCGAAAAAGACAACCAGGAAAAAATAAGCGTAGAACAATATATAAAAGAGTACACAGGCCTCACCATAACTGTATAAAAACAAAAAACAAAGAACAAACACTACGACATCAAACCAATAGAAAAACATAAAACCCCAAACAACCAAAAACAAATACCACGAAAACGCGGCGGTCGTCCAGCCTGGCCTAGGACGCCGGCCCCCCAAGCCGGAGACCCCGGGTTCAAATCCCGGCCGCCGCACCATTCACCACAAACAAACACAACAAACCAATACCACCAACCCCTACCACTACCATCTAACAGTCTCCCTTTTCTGTTATTGCATAGACACCAATATTGAAAACACGACTCGGAGAACTTTCATTTCTTTTCCATTATTACTGTTTATTAGAAGCATATGTTTTCCAGACTAAACGTAAAAACTTCCAATTCTTTTCTGTTACTACCTAACAACCCGGAATTTGAGGAGATAATAGCTGATATAGTATCTTCCAATTCTTTGTTGTTGTTACTGTCAGATCTATTTCAACGAGTATGCCGTAGAAGTGTCTCCCTTCCAATTCTTTGTTGTTGTTACATATGTTCCGGGAGACAGCGAAGTACTCGAGGCAGTGGAAACTTCCAATTCTTTGTTGTTGTTACAGGATCTGTGAACCTTTCGCACAGAATAGGACACCGGTCTCTTCCAATTCTTTGTTGTTGTTACTCTAGTTCACCCCCCTTATCCTGTTGGCTAGCCTGTATCTTCCAATTCTTTGTTGTTGTTACATCAACATGCAGGTCCTTGGTTACATC
>JALVHX010000202.1 GCA_027028805.1 Desulfurococcales archaeon
TGGGGGCCTATACGATTATAGTTTTCGGGAGAGAATGGCTCGGCGAGCCCTCCGCGGCCCCGTGCGCTCGGGGATAACTAGGGATAGGCTTGGATGGTGCTGTGGCATGGCTGTGTACGGGTATGTGTTTGAGCCCGTGTATGCCCCTGTTGTGACGTGGTGGGTTGCGCGGAGGATTCTCGGGGGCTCGGGCGTGGCTGTGGTCACGCTCGACATGGGTTTGACACGGAGCAGTGTGCGCGTCGGTGATGGCTACGCGTATATAGGGGATACTGTTGTCCCCCTCGAGGAGCTGGAGAGGGTTGAGAAGGATAAGGCCTATATCGTGGAGGCCGGGGGCCGTCTCCGCGCGGTTGAGACAAGGGCCTGCGGGGGCTATTATAAGCTGAGGCCTGTGGGGGAGGAGGAGGCGCCGACCCTTGAGATAAACGGTATACATATGCACCGCGTCTCAGGGACGACGCCGTGGAGGGATAGCTTGTCCAAGGTTAGGGCGGCCCGTGTGAGGCGGGGGAGCCGTGTCCTCGACACATGCATGGGGCTCGGCTACACCGCTATACATAGCCTCGCCGCGGGGGCCGCGGTGGTGCATACCGTGGAGAAGGATCCATGCGTGGTGTGGGTGGCGCGCCACAACCCCTGGAGCAGGGGCCTGGCCAGCCCCGCTATAAAGACTTTCATGGGCGACGCCGTGGAGGCCGTCGCAGGATACCCCGACAACTATTTCGACAGGATAATACATGATCCCCCGCGCTTCACCGGGGCCACAGGGGATCTCTACAGCCAGCGGTTCTACAGGGAGCTCTACAGGGTTCTCAGGCCCCGGGGAATAATGTACCACTACACCGGGGAGCCGCGGCGGAGAACCGGGAATAGATCCCCTGTTGTCCGGGGGGTCGGGGAGAGGCTTAGGAGAGCCGGCTTCATAGCGAGATATGATCCCGGGACCATGGGGTTCATAGCATATAAGCCCGGATAGGCCGGGTGGAGAGAAGGCCGCCGCAGAGGGGTGATCCAGGGGGTATGTGGAGGCGCTACGCCGCCGCGCTCGTGGAGGCCGTTATGCTGGGGGAGAGGATTAAGCCTATACAGGAGGGTGTGAGGAGGAGCCTAGCCCGCTACAGGCTGACGGGGACAAGACTTGACCCCCGCTTATCGGGCACCGTGTACAATATCTATAGGAGCCTCGGCCTCGTCGACGCGGTTATAAGGGGGCTGGGTGGACGCGACCCCGGGGAGCTGGACGAGTATTCCCGGGCGGCGCTACGGGTCGCCGCGTATATATTCCATCTAGACGAGAGGGCGGGGCCCGTGTATAAGAGGAGCATGAGGAGGCTCCTCGCCTCCCTTCTCAGGAGAAGAGGCCTCGGCGAGGCCGCCGCGGTCCTCGAGAGGATCGCTGGGGGAGAGTGGAGGCCCTCCGGCCCCGTGGAGGAGATAATGCTCCGCTACAGGGTTTCCCCGGAGACCTATAGTGCTCTCAGGAGAGCCCTGAACCTGCTCGGGGAGCCGCTCGAAGAGTTTCTCCACGCAACCCTCAGGCCCCCTCCCCACGTGTTCAGGGTTAACACGCTCAAGGCCTCTCCCTCCGCGATACTCCGCCACCTCCGCGAGACAGGGGTTGAGGCCGAGGAGGGGAGGTATACTTGGAGAGCCATACGCGTATACGGGGGCCTGTCCAGGGACCTGGTGAGGTTTATTGAGACAGGGATACTTGTCCCCCAGGACGAGAGCAGTATTGTGGCGGTCGAGCTCCTCTCGCCGAGGCCCGGTGACCCGGTAGCGGATCTATGCGCCGCTCCCGGCGGCAAAACCACGCTCCTGGCGGAGATAACTGGGCTGAAGAGCAGGATACACGCCTTCGAGATAAACAGGAGGAGGGCTAAGAGGCTCCACCTCCTCCTGGAGAGAACGGGGACACGGAGGGCTGTGAGAATATACTATGAAGACGCCAGGAACGCGCCGCGCATCCTGGGCAAGGAGAAGATCCCATGGATACTCCTAGACCCCCCTTGTAGCTCCACAGGCGCCCTGGCCAGGAACCCGGATACAAGGTGGAGATACAACGAGGAGGAGATAAGGGAGACCGCGAGGCTACAATACGAGCTACTGGAGGCCGCGTGGAGCCTCCTGAAGCCCGGGGGCAGGCTACTATACACGGTGTGCAGTGTACTCCCATGGGAGGCGGAGCACCACATAGAGAGGTTCATAGAACACCACAGGGACGCGGAGCTGGTACCCCTAGAGAAGCCCTTCAAGCCCTCCCCCATCCTCCCACACACCATGCGGGCCTGGCCCCACATACACGGAACAATAGGGTTCTACTACGCCCTCCTGGAGAAAAAGGAGAAAAGATAATAACCCATCCATACCAGTCGACGATGAACCGGTGCCCACGTTATATATGTATGATGCTTGGCTCATACAACACGTCGTTTATTAAAACAATGATCGTTTATTTATTGAAGCAAAATATAATATATAGTAGCATCTATTTTTCTATGTAACCAGAACAGCGTTCTGGGGCCACGATTATGCTTCACATATACATCTCCCCATCGCCTCCAAAGCCCCTCGCCGCCATAGTCCTCGCCGCCCTAATCTTCACCAGCATATACACCATTGCCCTCGCCGAGGCACCGGGGAGCCGCCGCGCCACCATGGTCTCCCCGGCCTCGGGGAGGAGGCGGCTCATCGATTTATGGGGTATGAGGCTCCATGTTTTCAGCATAGATACTCTCGACGAGGCCGTGCTGGGCCGCTATCTCCCCTTCAACTATACCGTGACCGATAGCTATGCGAATATCTATGGGAGGCGTGTCTGGAGGGGCTGGGGAAGGCCTTGGCTGGATATGGATCCCGTATACAGGTATGTCTTCGAGGCAGAGGAGACGGGGGCTATACGTTATAGGCTGAACCACTGGAGGCCCCTGGTGAGGGATGTCGAGTACGAGGAGAACTATATAGCGTCTCTGCTGGACATGGGCAACGTATCGGGTATAGTGGAGATCAAGTATGTAGGGGTTACCGGCTCCTGGGAGGAGGGGCTCAGGGACAGGTATAGTGAGCCGTGGCACAGCTTCGC
>JALVHX010000203.1 GCA_027028805.1 Desulfurococcales archaeon
GTCCGACAGCGTGGTTTTCCCGTGGTCGACATGGGCTGTGATACCTATGTTTCGCACCTGGTCGAGATTCTTCATTATCTTAAGTATCTCCTGGGTCTGCTTATACCGGCCCATCTCAAACCAGCCCTTCCCAAACGCTTATTATAACCTACACCCTATGATTCCAGAAACCCATTATATAGATATAGGTTCCCTATCCCCACAGGCTCTAGCTAAAAACTACCGCGCCAATAGCTCGCGGAGAACACGGACAGCTACGCCAAGGCATCTAAGAGGGCTCCGCTTCCCCTCGGCGGCGGCAGCCGCGTCATGGCCTCCTCCGCCGCCCTCTAGACACTCCGCGATACGCGGCATAACGTCGCGTCCCAGGCTTACGCCGGTTTCACGTATAAACGATGGTTTGGCACGCGCAACTATCCTTGAAACCTTGTTTCTAGATGCTACGAAAACAACGTCGGCGCCCAGGTCTAAGATGCCGCGCGCCGCGCTGGCCTCGAAGGCGCTTACATGTGTTGTAGCTATTATATAGCCGGCTATTCGCGTGATCCTCATCCTCTGCGCAGCCTTAAGCCGGGCCACCTTTTCAGAGAAATCCATCTCCACGGAGAGGAGCTCGACCGCTTTCCTATAGCCCTCGGCACCTATCTGTTTAACAATACTTTTCACTATATCGAAGACATGATCATCTATATACATCAGCCGCCGCGTATCATAGAGTATCCCTGTGAGAGCAAGCAATGCCTCCTTATCATCCAGGCCGCCGAGCTCCTCCCCAATCATATATACTATCTCGGACACCGACCTTATCCAGGGACAGATAAGCGATGCATACGCGCCACGCACCAGATCGCCGGGCCTATGGTGATCAATAACTATGTATGGTTTATCCAGCACGACATCCCTGAGCGAACCCAGCTGCGTCGAACTACTGGTATCTACTATTATGAAAAGCGTTCTAGGCGGCAACGAGTTCTTCAAGAGGATCTCGGGCCCCATATAGGCGTCCGAGACACCTAGCTCGGCCACTATCTTCTTCGCGACCTCGTTGAGTCCCTCCGGAAGGATAATCCATGAACTCGAAGCCAGTTCTCCGAGAACCCTGTGAACTATATAAGTCGATGCAGCGGCGTCCGGATCCGCGTTCTTATGGGTAGTTACAACAATATGCCTAGACCTGGTCAGCCACAGTAGGCGCGGCAGCTGCCTCTTCACGCAGTCTTTTCTCGAGATATCTACGTGCATCGCCGACAACCCTTCTCAGAAGAGAATCAAGCTCCTCCCCGAGCCTAAGGCTACTGTTCATAGCCACCTCTATGTACACGTCTACCCTATCACCCGTGTTCTCGAGGCCCACTATTATATCCAGATCATATGCCTTCTCGGCTGGAAACGCCTCGGCTATACGCCTCCTTATATATTGCTCCAGCTGGCCCGCTATCTCCTCTAATATTTCTCCGCTAAGCCTCTCCAGGTCAAGGCCGAGCTCGACAACCTTTCTGCGTACCAAGCCTTCGCGCCCTTTTATCCTACTTCACGAGGGAGGCCAGCTGCCTCAGCTCTTTCTCCCTTCTCTCAATCTCTCTTCTAAGCTCCGCGAGCTGCTTCCTCTTAGCGCCCAGCTTCATCTCAACGATCTCTTTCCGATCCTCGAGCTCCTTGGCGACCTCGCTCTTGGTTTTCCTAACAAGAATATGGCCCACCGACTTATAGACAGGGGCATCATCGGGGAGCCCGGATATAGCGGATAAGACCTCGTTTATCTCGTTAAGCTCTCTCTCAAGCACCCTGATCTCGGACTCTAGGCGCGCAGCGTCTTCCGTCATTTTCTGAAGCTCTATGAGACGCTTCTGCACATCCGGGGGAAGCTGCGACATGTCCAGTATCCCTCCCTAGGTTTCTCGGATACATATAGTATCTATGAAACTAGCTGACACGGCTATAGGCGTTATAGGGATCTGGTTCTCTAATAAGGTTTGTGACGAACACCAGATACGTGTTCATATGGACTCAAGCATGGAAGCTATTATTGGTAAGAGACTATTAACCACAGCTCTCAGATGGTTCGGGCGCCTACACTCTATTGATATATTGACAACGCTCCCCCCGCCGCTTATCTTTCCCCTACATCTCTCCGGGAGACTATTGATCTCGGGTACGAGTGCTTTATAGATGCTGCCGCATAGCTTCTCCTCGCCACATCTAATAGCGAGATCAATCCTTGTCTCCAAGAACACGCACCCCCCGTATCCTGATAACAGGCCCTGTCTCCGTCTCTCCATGCATAAAACGAGCCTCGGTATACTTATCTTTATCATGTAGAGCCACGCGGCCGGGACAACTAGATGAAGACGGCCCAGCCGCCTCTATGAATACGTCTCCCGCACTAAGACATGTATCACTTATACACATAGATGTATCTACTGATAGACATCCTATACGTATAAGGGGGACGCCCCGCTCTCTCGATAACGATACACCATGTAGAAGCACGAGCCTGTGCTCTAGAAGCATAGACGGCGATAAAACATCCACACTATATACCTTGATCGCCGAGGGGTTGCCACGTTTCTCATAGACAACCCATACATAGCCCGCCCCGATCCTAGAGGCCACGTAGCCTAGCTCACTAATGGTATATTTCCCCCTCGTAAACCTATGGGCGCCAGGTATAACGGCAACGAGCTCTTTTACAAAGCTACGCGTCCTCTGGCTAGGAGATCTACTCGTTGTGACAACTATCATATCACACCACGCTGTAATCATCGAGTAAATTAGAAAACACGTTGGCCGAGGCGCGTGGCTAGACACTCTGCTCCAGAACCAGCTGCACGCCCGTTATGGGTCTAAGAGAACCCCTTTACGCTCACTCGTTCCTTATAATATACTTGGGGAAATACTTGCTCAGGCCCGTCCTAGGCACATATGCTCCTCCAGCCCATTTGGCGCCACATTTTCTGCAGGCCCATATACCCGTGCTTATACGGTACACTGTTCCCTTGGAGGCGCAGAAGGGGCATACATGGGGCTGATATCTCTTCACTAATATATCCCTGACTTTCTTACGAAGCGTTGATCCATAGCGGGCCCCATAGCGGCCAGCGATCCCCACAACCCTGGTTCTCTTAGCCATTCCTGCAACACCCCGCCCTAGACGCGGCGAGACGCATCGCTATCCTATGATGCCACTAATAGATACAAATGCCTATTTAATTGTTTACCCAGGGCACGCCCCAGCCCCGGCGACGATGAAGAGAGGCTGTGGCTTGGATCCGGATTTAAAAAACGCTAGCGGCCTGCGAGCGCCTGGTTGAGAAACGTGTGGAGCTCGCCGGCTTTCTTGAGCGCGAGCTCTATTGCCTGGTCTACCTCGCTTCTAGTAAAGCTTCTCTGACCCGTCTTCTGCATACCGACAATCCTGCCCTTCTCATCAACACCTATCATCAGTTTCGCGTCAAGAACGGATTCCTCATCTATGTTTGGATCCACGAGCAGGTAACCGTTTATCTTGGCCACGCTTACTATAACCACGCTCAGCTGCACGGGAAGAGGCTTCTCACGCGTCGACTTGTCTATTATAACGGTGTCTCCCTCGACGCTGACAACCCGGGGGAGACGAGCCGTCCGGAGAGCCGCCATCGTGGCCAGCATGCTTGTATCCACTATGTTACCGTTGTGATCAAGTAGATAGATATCGTTAAACACAATCCACACCTTTCTGCCAGGCACTATTGTGAGCTCCTCAAGCTTGATAGCGCGTGGCTCGCGGAGACTTCTATCTATTACTCTAGCCGTCTCAATAGCGTTCTCGTCCGGGGGGCCTGGCTCGAAGGTCGGTGAGGCCAGGGGAACAAACTCCGCGTGAACCTGCAGAACGCCCTCAAGCGGCCTATCCCTATAGGGCTCCCCTATCTCTGTCTTGACGCCTACCAGTACCGTTGTATCACCTATCCTTACAAGCGCGGAGCCCGCGGCTTTAGGTATTGTTCCAAGCTCTATCGTTATCTTCCTATAATCCTCGAAGCCCCTCCCATCTATACGGGCGCCTTTCCTGAGAGAGTTTATTACCTGTAGCTTGCGTAGACGCGGCACCGTGGAGAATTCATATGGTGTGAGAGACACGGGGATACACCTCCCTAGTATCCGCTATAGTATTTCCTGTACAACGCCTCCTTCTGGAGACGATAAACCTCCTTCAACCCCCTATAGGCCAGGTCCAGCGCCTTCCTAAACTCGTCGGGCGTCAGAACACCGTTGAGCTGCAGGAGAACGATTTCACCGAGATTAGGCATTATGCCCACCGGCATATCTGCTTCACCGTACTCGTCCTCAAGCTGGTCTATATCGAGGACGAGCACGCCGTCAACCTTGCCCACTGCGACAGCCGCCACGAGATCCCGCATAGGAATGCCGGCGTCGGCGAGAGCCAGGGAGGCCGCTGTTAACCCGGTCGTCCTAGTCCCGCCGTCAGCTTGGAGAACCTCGATAAACACGTCTATCGTAGTCCTAGGATAGAGCTCTGTGAACACCGCCGCCTCTAAGGCCTCTCTTATCACCTTGGAGAGCTCTATCTCGCGGCGGCTTGGCGCAGGGCTCTTCCTGTCATCGGTTGAGAAAGGAGCCATATGGTATCGGCATCTAATCAGGGCCCTGTCCGGTAATGCGACATGCCTCGGCTTCGCCTCCCGGGGCCCATAGACGGCTGCTATAACCTTTGTTTTCCCAAACTCCACAAGTGCCGAGCCGTCAGCATTCTTTAATACACCTACACGCATCTTTATTGGCCGTAGATCCTCTGGTTTTCTACCATCGTGTCTGAGCCCGTCTTCTCTTATCAGGATAGGTTTCTCATGCATCAAGCCCCGATCCTCCTCTTCTCAGCTATTATATACTCCTTAATCCTCTCAGTGAGACTCGGCATATGTGCTTCTCTCTCTATTTTACGAATAGCGTTTATTACTATATCTACCATTCTCTCATCCGGGCATCTTATCCATATTCTCCCATTCCTGCCTATGACGAGGCTGCATCCTGTTTCCTGGGTCAATATATTATACATGCTCCTCTTCTTACCTATTATCCGCGGTACACGGCTCGGCTTAACCTCTATTACTATGCCCTCCGTTATCTTGCCGAGACCCTTCCCCTTTATAGATAGTATCGGGACAGAAGACCTATCATACTCCTCTATACGAGCCACAATATAGTCTCCGAGACCTAGGTACTCGGACAGGTCATGTATAGCCGGGTTAAACCCTTCTATAACAGTGTTAGCCGGCAATATTCCAGGATAGATCCACCGTATATCAACCACCCAGTTGGTTACGCCGACCCCGGCAATAATCCCTATAACAACGTCGCCCTCCTCTAGGACAGGTTGTCCTTCAAGAGGAATAACACTGATCTTATTTCCATCTATCTCCGCCAGCCCCATGATCACTGCATATATCCTATGGTCTTTCTCAACACAATAAATACCCTTCTTAGGCACAAGCTCTAGGTACCCGCCTTCACCTGTACGACAGTTCTCGTTGAACACGTCCTCGCCCTCAGCTAGCAGATCCCCCGGCCGCACGAACTGCCTAGAGGCAACATGTATCCTTCCCATCCCTGCTCACTTCACATATAGTATTTTTATCTCAGCCGATCCATGGGTCCACTTATTAACCTTAGCTATCACTTCGTCCTGAAGCCCCGCCGGTATCTCGATCTCCAGCAGAAGAGCCCCCGAGGAAAGCCACATAGTCTTCTTGACATCGCCTAGGCGCATCAACTGTTTATAATACTTGCCGGCATACTGGGGCGGCACCTTTATCGCTAGATAAGCCTTCGCTATCTTTATGGGCAGGATCCTCGATATCTTCGACACAATATCCTTTACCTGATCCTCGACGCTCCTATATAGATCAATTGATACACGGGCCTGCTCCATCGCAAGCTCTATCCGCTTAGGAGGTATAGGCAGCTTCGTCTTAGGGTCAACGGCGTTTCTCGCAATAAAGTTTATTATCATCCTCTTCTTTGCCTCAAGCATCTTCCTCCTCTGCTCCGTGGTAAGCTGAAGCTCGCCCTTCTTAACAATGATCTCAGCGATCCTGCGTATATCGGTGGTGCCGAACACCTTCTTCAAGCTCTCCGGGGAAGCCTTGTCACCGCGTCCAACATCCTTATATACAGTGTCTCCAACAAGCATCTCATCTATATCCACCTTCCCGCCCTCCCGAAGCTTGAAGGCCAGATCCGGCTTGACGAGGATCTCGAACTTCTGGCCCTTAGCCTCGTAACGCGCTATAATGTAATCCCTATGCATGGCCCCCACCATATAATCAATAATAATACCGGGCTACAGTTATATCTAGATAATCCATTTAACGTATTTCCAATACTACTTAGAGATCATAAAGATCTGAGAGGACAGAGGATTGATCCCGGCGGGACAGCATAATAGCGATTATGTATTCCGAGAACCCGGTTTATAGGGGAGTTAAAATACCTCCTACACAGCCCCTCTGTTACCCATGGATCTTCTTTAGTATCTGCTGTAGCTCTTCGCGGCTCATTATCCTGAACTTCTTCTCATCGATATCGATATAGCCTATCTCTATTCTCTTCTCGTTCAGCTCCTCGCCCACGGCTTTCTCGAGCGCCTTTACGCCTAATGCTATTATATCCTCGATATCTATGTCGTAGCGATAGTTTTTCTCCAGATACTCCATTACAACCTGGCTCTTGTCGCCGAGTGCATAGGCGTAGTAGCTCATGTATTTCCCGCTCGGCTCAGTTATGTATAGCTGAGGCCCCTTCTTGTCCACGCCCGCGAAGATCATTGAGACGCCGAAAGGCCTAACACCCGCATGCTGTGTATACGCCTGCTTGATATCACATACCTGCTTAGCGAGATACTCCACCGTTATGGGCTCATCATAGGTTAGACGATGCCTTATCGCAACCAGCCTAGCATAGTCTATGAGGACGCGGCCGTCGCTGGCTATGCCTGCAAAGCTCACACCTATATGGTCGTCGACTATAAAGATCTTTTGAAGCGCATCGGGGTCTATGAGGGGGCTGATAATCCTTTTCTCGACAACGACCGCGGCCCCGCCACGGCCTCTTATCCCTATAGTGGTCCAGCCGCGCCTAACGGCCTCGAAGGCGTATTCCACCTGATATATCCTGCCGTCAGGTGAGAATATTGTGATTGCTCTATCATATCCCATAGCGGGAGGCCCAAAGCTCATAGCTGATCAACCTTCCTTATTCACTAATAACTGTATCCTGTCCATCTCTATTACCGTGAAATAGACATTATTAATGTTACCTCATAAAGCCCTTTTCCCCGAGCTCTCTCAGAAGGTAGTCCCTTCTTCACAGCCCCGGACACGGGCTCCGTCGATGCGTGGCATCATCACCTATTTGGCATGGAACAAGGGCTGATAACAAGTGTCTATGTGGTATAGCGTATCAGTTCGTCGCGAGCTCTTCATCTCGTTGGATCAACTGGGACGGCCTCATCATCTACGCTATCTATACGGTATAGTAGATGTGTTTCCCCTTTTTAAGAATCATAGGGCCGAGACTATGTCTATCGCCTTTTTTATACCGCCTTCATCCATGAAGCCCATCATGCCTATTCTTATCAATTTATCGGCCATCTCGGCCACACCTGTGGCGATAAGTATTCCATATTTTTTCTTTACATAATCCACTATGCTGATCGCGTTGTTTTTCTCTATGACTAGCACGGAGCGCGATCTATACTCGTTGTTTTCTGGAAATATTTTCAAGCCCTTCTTTTCAGCATATCTGTATATTTTCTCTGATCTCTTCTTATGCATCTCTATAAACTTATCTATACCGTATCTATGTATCTTTTTCAACGCAACATATAGTGCATACATATTGTTTGTGGGCGGCGTGGTAGGTATCCATCCATGCTCACGCTTGTATCTAATGTACATTGGGATATCATAGTAGTAGGGAACGCTCCTATGCCTCCTCGCGGCCTCGACTGCTTCTATGGCCCGTTTATTGAGCGTGATTATCGCGAGGCCTGGGGGCGCGCCTATAGCCTTCTGCGGCGCCGCGACCACTACATCTATGCCCCAATCACTGGCCTTGAGCTCTTCTGCGCCGATGCTGGATACCGCGTCTAGTATAAAGATGGCGTTGTTCTTTCTACAGATCCTTGCCAGCTCGTCTATATACCTCGCCGTTACACCGGTGCTGGTCTCGTTGTGAACCATCGTGACCACGCTGTATTCCCTGTTCTCCACCCGCCCAAGTATCTCGTCGAGGGATGGGAGGGTGCCGGGAGCTGTCTCGAGGACGTCGACGCTCCTACTATACCTCCGCACCATCCACTCAAGCCTCTTCGCGAAGAACCCGTATTTCACTACGAGTACACGGGATTTCTCTGTGAGGAGGTTAGCGTATACCATGTCGAGGCCCAGGGTGGCGGAGCCGGGGGCCAGTATGGTTTCTCCATCACCTCTCCTGAGCCCTACCAGCTCATCATACATCCTCGTTATCTCCAGGTATAGGCTGGAGAACTCGGGTATCCTGTGGCTTATCGGCTTGATCGCGGCCGCTCTCAATACTTCATCTTCTATATCTATCGGGCCTGGGAGAAGGATCTTCTTGATCTTCTTAATATCATCCAGTAGATCCCCCATTTTACATGCGCCCCGCTACAGCTAGACGTGTGGACGGGACTCGACTAATCCGAGCACTGATAGGAGAAGCGCGGCGGATACTCCGAGGGTGAAGAAGAACAATGCTGGCCAGGGGAAGGGCGTTGTATAGGCTGTGATCAAGGTGACCGCGAGTATAAGGCCGCCTAGACCTATCCCGGTTGCACGCACACTCTTATCTACGGGCACTA